>JBGTEZ010000305.1:0-6065 GCA_041747535.1 Gemmatimonadaceae bacterium | reverse complement strand
GCCGCGCGCATGGCGTCGCGTGTCGAGCTCTCGCAGCTCTTCGAACCGGCGGCGCACCTCGGGCCCGAGGCGGCCGACGAGGGGCGACAAGGCGGCGTAGGCGCGCTCCTCCTGCTGATGAACACTCCGGAGTCTTTCACGGAGGACAGTGTCACGGGTCTCGAGAAACTCATCGACGACCGCACCCTCGAGCGCGAGGGAAAGCTGCAGGTGGGTAAGCTCCGTGCGCGCCGGCTCGGTGAGACTCCCGATCTCGGCGCGAACGGGGGCCGTGTAGCGATCGCCGAGAATCGGAACGGCGACCATCGCCGCAAGAGCCAGAACCAGAAACGCGAGGGGAATCCGCGCGATGCGGTCGGGCGTGCCGGATAGTCCGTCCAGTTGCCGCCGCTTATGAGGCAAGGGGAGGGTGGGAATGGCCCTGGACCTGTTCTGCTACCGCTTTGGCTTTCTCGCCCGGTCGCCCTGCCGGCGCTCGGTCACCTCACGCTCCCTTCTGCGGCGCTCAGCGGAAGTCGCGATGACGGCGAGCGACAACTCTATCAGTCCGTAGACGAGAGCGACGAAGGCAAGGAGCGCGGCCAATGCGGACAGCCTCGTCATGCCAGCCGACAACCCCTTCGCTATCACGGCGTAGCTCGCTGCCGCTACGACTATCGCGGCCACCACGCTGATGACAGCGGCGAGGGGAATGGACATTCCCTGGTCGACGGCGGGGGTGATAGTCGGATGCTCTGCTGAGCTCGTTGGCTCTGTCATTTCAGCGTTGGTTGCTAGTTCCATGGAAGGTATCAGCATCATGGTTCGTGCCGCGATGACTCGTGCCAAGCTCATGCGTCGAGCAAGTGGCTCCACCTCCGCACGGTGGGTTCCAGACGTCTAAGTCCCGGCGCAGCGGGCGCTTGCGAGGCACCGCACACACCCGCATCTTCGCATAGTATGCGGAATCGGCTGCCACACGCGCGTATCGCAGCGAAGGGGGCGACGTTGACCTGCGTCGTCTCCATCCTGCTGCTGGCGGGCGCGACCTGCTCGACCCCGCCAACTGGCCCGCTTCCGCCCAGCGAATGGGGAGGGCAGCACATTGGCCTGGTGGTTCTTACTGGGGGAGCGACGATCGAGTATGACTGTGCCCGTGGCACCATCGATGAGCCGATCACCGTCGGCCCGGAAGGAAGCTTCGCGGCCATCGGCACTCACACGAGGGAACACGGAGGACCGGCGATGATCGGCGAGACTCCCGACCGGCATCCCGCGCGCTACACGGGCTCGACTGATGGTAAGTCCATGAGATTGAACGTGACGCTGACGGACGATGACCAGGATCTGGGCACGTTCACCCTTACGCGGGGAGCGGCCCCCGCGGTGGTCAAGTGTCTGTGAGCGCGAAATATCCGACCGTGAGGAACTACCTCTCCGGCTCCTTCGTCGAGAGCGGCCGAACGCTGCTCGATGTCCACAACCCGAGCGACGGCAGCGTGATCTCGCGTGTCCCTCTCTCGACGCAGGATGACATCGACGCGGCAGTCAAGAGCGCTGCGAGCGCGGCGGCCGGATGGGCGTCCACGCCGATCAAGGAGCGGGCGCAGGTTTTCTACCGCTACAAGGCACTGCTCGAGAAGAATATCGATGAGCTGGCTTCACTGATCACCGAGGAAAACGGCAAGGTCGCGAGCGAGGCGCGCGCCGAGATTCTGAAGTCGGCCGAGCTGTCTGAGTTCGCGTGTTCACTGCCGCAGATCACGCCGGGAGAGGTTCTGGAGGTGAGCAGAGGTGTCGAGTGCCGGATCGAGCGCTTCCCGTTGGGAGTCGTCGCCGCGATCACGCCGTTCAACTTCCCGAACATGGTTCCGAACTGGTCCATTCCCAACGCTATCACGCTCGGGAACTGTATGATCCTCAAGCCCTCGGAGCTGGTTCCGCTCAGCGCTGGAAGGATCGCGGAGCTATTGAAAGAAGCGGGTCTCCCGGAGGGCGTGCTGCAGATCGTACACGGCGGGAAAGAAGCCGTGGAGGCGATCTGTGATCACCCGGGGATCGCGGCCATCAGCTTCGTCGGCTCCACGAAAATCGCAAAGGTCGTGTATCGTCGGTCGACGGCTACCCTCAAGCGCTGCCTCGCGCTCGGGGGAGCAAAGAATCATCTGATCGTTATGCCGGACGCGGACCGCGAGATGACATCGAGCAACGTGGTCGCTTCGATGTCAGGGTGTGCCGGTCAACGCTGCATGGCCGCCTCGGTAATGGTCGCGGTGTCAAAGACCGACCACATCATCGACCGGATGGTGGAGCACGCTCGCGCGATCGTTCCCGGTCGCGACATCGGTCCGGTGATCTCCGCTGCGGCGAGGCAGCGCATCGAGACCTACATCGCCGAAGCTGAAGCGGCCGGCGCCAAGGTTCTGGTAGACGGCAGAAGCGCTGTCGTCAAGGGAAAGGAAAACGGCTATTTCATCGGCCCGACCATCATCGATCACGTCACGCCGGACATGCGGATCGCTCAGGACGAGGTGTTCGGGCCGGTTCTCGTGATAATCCGGGCCAGCAACGTCGACGAGGCGCTCAAGGTCGAGAATGCATCGCCTTACGGAAACGCGGCGTCGGTATTTACCGAGAGCGGCGGCACGGCGCGGTACGTCATGGAACACGCGAGCGCGGGGATGGTCGGAGTGAATGTCGGGGTTCCCGTGCCGCGTGAGCCGTTCTCATTCGGCGGCTGGAACGACTCGAAGTTCGGCGTGGGCGACATTACCGGCCGCGGCTCGATCGAGTTCTGGACGCAATCGAAGAAGATGACCACTAAGTGGAACAAGGAAGCGGGCACCAACTGGATGTCATGATCGACTTTCGCCGCGTTTCGTGCGCGGCGGAGCAACACAATTCGGAGGCCGCATGACCGTGGATCGATCGGTAACGTTCACCGGGATCAAGTTCGAGAATCCGTTTCTCCTCTCGTCGGCGCCTCCGACGGAATCAGAGAGCAACATCCTGCGTGCCTTCGAGGGGGGTTGGGGAGGCGTCGTAACCAAGACCATCGGCCTGCATCCAGTCGTCAACGTCTACGGCGCCAAGGCGAAGTTCATGAGGACGGGCGCGGACGATTCCCATGTTTCGATGAAGAAGCGGCCGGGCGCGGCCCTCCATTCGTCGTGGAACTGGGAGCTGATCTCGGACAAGACTCTCGAGTGGTGGGCACCGCGAATCCGACGGATCAAGGAAGCCTATCCGAATCGCGTGCTGATCGCTTCGATCATGGCCGGCTCCGGAAACGACAAGGAGCTGCGCCACTGGCAGGAGCTGGCGGAGACGGCGCAGGGAGAAGGAGCGGATGGGCTCGAGCTCAACTTTTCCTGCCCGCACATGGACCGGCGTGACATGGGCTCCAACATTGGAAAGGACCAGGGGCTCTGCTCCGTCGTCACCGAGGCGGTGAAGGAGGTCGCCAAGGTGCCGGTCTGGTGCAAGCTCACGCCGGCGACTGCCGACATCGTCGTCGAGGCGGCCGCATGCTTCCGGGGCGGCGCGGACGCGATCGTATCGTCAAACACGTTCCCGTCGCTACCGCCAATCGATCCGGAGACGCTGGAGTTCGAGATAAACGTCGACGGCTTCGTTTCGAGCGGAGGGCTGGGCGGTCCCGCGATTCTGCCGTTGTCGCTCGCGAAGATGGCACAACTCACTAAGGCCTTTCCGGATCGAAGCTTTTCCGGAATTGGAGGCGTCTCGGATTTCTCGCAGGCGATCTCGTACTTCCTGCTCGGCTGCGGCACGGTGCAGGTGTGCACGGCGGCGATGCTCGACCAGGCGGTCGGACCGAACATTATCAAGCGGCTATTGGCCGGATTGGATCAGTTCATAGAACAGCACGCCGGCGATGGCTGGGAGCGAATAGAGGATTTCCGCGGCATCCGGCGCGATCGCATTGTGCTCCAATCGGAGATCCGGCGACCTGCGGCGGCGGAATACCATTCGGGGTACGACAACGTAGAGGGTTACGCCGCGCCGTCGCCGGATGAAATACCGGTGCGCGCATGACGGGGCAATCCTTCCGGAGCCAGGGAGCGGGACGACGCGTAATGCGTTTTCCGTTTTTCCGTTGTCCGTTTTTGTGTTTGCGTTTGCAGTCAACGCAACAACGGCCCACGCATGAACGCGAAACCCATTACCCGTTGTCCGGGTCGGGGCACCAGGCATGACTGCAGTCAGTGAGGCCAGAGAGACGGCATTGAAGCCAGCACTTATGCCCCCCTGTGACCACATCCCGCGACCCTACACCGGCCCGTCACGATCCGAGGTTCTGGCAATGCGCCGGAAATACACCAACCCGGCAGTGTTCACCCTCTACGGCGAGCCGCTGCTGATCGTCGAAGGGCACATGCAATACCTGTTCGACGAGACAGGCCGGCGCTACCTCGACATGTTCGCGGGAATCGTGACGGTGTCATGTGGCCATTGTCACCCAAAGGTCGTCGCGGCCATCAAGCAGCAGGCGGAGACGCTCCAGCACGCGACGACGATCTATCTGCATCCGAACTTTCCGCTGCTCGCGAAGAAGCTCGCGTCGAAGATGCCGAAGGGACTCGATGTCACTTACTTCGTGAACGACGGCAGCGAAGCGAACGACCTCGCGATAACGATGGCGCGGCTCTACACCGGGAACACCGATGTCATCGGCCTGCGCAACGGGTACCACGGCGGGTCGCCGTCGGCGATGGGCCTGACGTCGCACAATACCTGGAAGTTCCCCGTACCCGGGGCCACGGCCGTTCATCACGCGGTTTGTCCGGATCCCTACCGCAGCGCCTTTTCGGGAACGCCCGAAGAGATCGCCGCCAAAAGCGCGGAAGACATCCTTGGGATCATCCGCTTCTCGACGCCGGGAAAGATCGCGGCGTTCATCGCCGAGCCGATACAGGGTGTCGGCGGCGCGACACACGGAGCGCCCAACTATCTGCGCGAGGCGTATCGAATCGCGCGAGAAAACGGCGGCCTTTGCATCGCTGACGAAGTGCAGACCGGCTTCGGCCGGACGGGCGATCACTATTGGGGCTTCGAGAACTTCGGCGTGGTCCCGGACTTCGTCACCATGGCGAAGGGCATCGGCAACGGCGTCCCGCTCGGCGCCGTGACAACGCGGATGGACATCGCCGAGAAGCTGACTCAGCGAATTCACTTCAACACCTTTGGTGGCAATCCGGTGTGCATGGCGGCTGGTCTTGCCGTGCTCGACGTGATCGATGAAGATGGTCTTCAGGAGAACTCCCGCGTTCTCGGCAAGCGGATGAAGGACGGCCTCAGGTCACTCATGAAGCGGCATCAGCTGATCGGTGACGTCCGTGGAATGGGGCTCATGCTCGGCGTCGAGCTGGTGCGCGACCGGACAACGAAGGAGCCGGCGAAGAAAGAGGCGCTCGCCGTCCTCGAGGCAGCGCGGGAAATGGGAGTGCTGCTCGGGAAGGGTGGGCTTGATGGCAACGTGCTCCGCATCAAGCCGCCGATGTGCATCACTGGCCAGGACGTCGACTTCACTCTGGACGTGCTCGATCGGGCTCTGCTCGCCGCGGCTGGCGCCTAGCCACCTCCGAAACAAAACACCCGCTGGCCGTTACCCGCTGAATGCTGCCCGCTGCCGGCTTCAGGAGACCACGTGAAACTTGATACGATCGTGAAAGGTGGGAACGTCGTCACTCCCGCAGGCACGTTCGCCGGCGATGTTGGAATTACCGGCGAAAAGATCACCGCGTTGGGCGCGAGTCTCGAAGGTGGAAAGGGCACCAGGGTAATCGATGCCTCCGGACACCACGTCATTCCCGGCGTGCTCGACGTGCATGTCCATCTCGAGCTCCCGTTCTGCGGCACTGTGTCCGCCGACGACTACCGCACCGGGACGCGCGCGGCCGCGCGCGGCGGGGTTACCACGCTCATCGACTTCGCCATTCCTTACGCCGGCGAATCGCTCGGCCAGGCGGCCGACAACTGGATGAAGAAGGCCGAAGGGAAATCGCTCATCGACTACACGTTCCACATCTGCATCACCCGCTGGAACGATCACAAGGATCAGATCA
>JBGTEZ010000304.1:0-2970 GCA_041747535.1 Gemmatimonadaceae bacterium | reverse complement strand
CTTTGACCACATCCTCACCCGACTCGCCGGCGTTTTTCATGTCGGAGACGTAAGTACATACCGCGGATTGCAGCTCTTCCTTCGTGTACACGCCGGCGCCGAAAACCGTCGCGAGCTTTTCGGCGAGAGTCATGTAGGCGGAATTCCGCGCATTGCGCGCGGCTCTCTCCTCGCGGTGCTTCCCCCTTCCCTTACCACGGCCCTGGCTCATGAGCTGGAACGTGACGTGAAGCCCGTGAGTAGTCAAGTAATCGCGCGCTCACGGAGTGAGCTGTACCACCCCGCACGCGACGCGCGCACCGCTGTTGCCAGAAGGTTGAGAGACCTGATCATCCGGGCCCGCATGGACGACGACGGCAGATCCGTTGGCGTCGAAAAGCGATGTCCCGCCCGACGTCAGCGTGACACGATCGGTGGTGAAAGACAGAGTCGCACGGCCATCATTGCCGGCGACGAGATTCGGTGCGTCGCCCGCGTGCGGACCCGCGGGTCTCTCCAATCCATGCTCTTTGCTCAGTGGATTGTAGTGCGCGCCGGCGCTCGCGAACGCGCCAGCTCCGTCACAAAGTCCGACCTCGTGGAAATGGATACCATGTGCCCCCGGCGTCAGTCCAACGGCGTTGACATCGACGGTCACCATTCCGCCGGCGGCCTGAGTGAGTCGCACCGTTCCGGCGGCGGCGCCACTCGCGGTGGTGAGATTGGCAGTGGCTGACCCAACGGGAATCCGGCCAATGAGCGCGGAGGAGCAGCCAGCGCAAAACAATGTGAGAGCGAGGATCTTGAGAGCCGACCCTTCAAGTGACAGCAACATCTTTGGTCTCCGAGGATGAGTCGTGCGAGCACTCGCAAGCGGCAGGCCGTAGGTCAACCACGAACTCGCCATTTTGTCCAGACAACGACCGCCGGGCATCGCTCCAACCCCGAAACGAACTCGATAGGCACGAACGGTGGGTTATATACCTCTACGCCGACAACCTCCTTGGCATCCACAAAGGCGTTGATATCGTCCAGGCCAGCCGAAAACCAGCGCATGCCGTCAACGTAGAATTTGACGCTGCAGCCACCGCCCAAAACGCTGGAGGTGCGCATGCGCATGCTCGTGACCGTAGTTCCCCCATACGTGCCGTGTTGAACGTCGAGGCTCGGAACCATCCTCAGGATGTCGCTGAATCGATTCGGCTTGATCTGGTCGAGCTCCTTGGGGCCGAAGTAATGACCCCACCCTGCTTTCCGACGTTGAACGAAACCCACGCGTTCCAACGCGGCGGTGCGCCTTGCAATAATTAGGACAGGTTCCATGATGTCCAGGGCCCTCGGGAGTGTGATCGATACCGCCTTGGGCTCTCGAGAGGACAAATCGACTGAAACAGCAGTCGCCGCATAACCGATGTGCCTTGCGAGGAGAACATGTGTGCCGGAAGGAAGGTTCCTGAGCGTGAACTCTCCTTCGGCGTCCGTCGTCGAAATCACATTCGTCCCCGCAAGCGTTACCTGACTTCCCCCAGCTCCCGGATTTCCCTCGAGGACTACGCGCCCGGAAACCACTGCGTTTCCTGACGTCGAGCCCGAGGTATCCGTCGAGAGGAGAAGTGTGCGAGCCACCAGTGCCGTCGGAGATTTTCCGAGTGCGACGGTTATTTCCGAAGTCACCGAGCTTCCCCGTTTTGCCTGCAGCGTTGCTTCTAAAGCGCTGGGCAGGCCGCACAGCTTGAACTTCCCGACAGTGTCCGTGGTAGTGCGCACGACACGCGGCTTCATCTGAATAGCCTTCTTCTTCGACGACGTGAAGTCAACCCATGACAGCGACACATCCGCACCGCGGACCGGCCGCAGCGATTCGGGATCGACCACCTGACCGATGACCGCCGAGCTGCCTTCAGCCTCTGCGCGCGCCGGACACGACTGCGCAACCAGCGTTGCGGCCGAAGGCACACCAAGGACAGCGATACTGGCGCTGTCAGGGCCGACGTGGAACCGTCTGGTGGCAAGCACGATTCCTAGGGTATCGAGTACTGGGTGGAAGACGCCCACCTGGTACGTCCCCGGACTCAGGCTGTCGATCCGAAATCTGCCCGATGAATCTGTCAGAACGTTCTTCGCCTGGCCTTCGATCATCACATCGGCCCCGACGAGGTAACCACCGTGAAGGCTGTCGACAACGATCCCGATGATTGACGCCTTGCCGGTGGCAAGCGGTGTTGGCGCAAGCCGAGCCGGCTGGTTCGGACCAGGGACCACCTGCGCATCCGCCGTGGCGACAAGGAGAAACAACGTGCCGGAGAGGAGCGGCAGCAGAGCCGGTGAAACAATCCGGCTTTCACGCAGGGTGGCCATGGTCTCCTCCGTGTTACGGGCTTCCCGACGTCCCAGGTCAGTCGCGGATCCGCATCCTCGTCCAGAGCACGATCGTGACGCAATTTCCCGACCCCGACGAGTATTGAGCGGGAACGCTCGCACCCTGGTAAACCTCGGCCGCAACCACCTCGTGGCCGCTGACGAAGGTGTTGATGTCCCCAGGGCTCGCCGACTGCCAGCGCATCTCATCCACGTAGAACGCCACGCAGGAGCCGCTGCCGACTCCACGGCTGCTCGATATGACATCCCCCTCGGGCGAATAACTGACCCTGAGACCCGGGACCTGTCTGAAGATGTCGGTGAGCCGGGTCGGATTCATGCGGGCGATCTGCTCGGGTCCCATGTAGTATCCCGACCCCGATTTCTGGCGCCGGGAGAACCCGACCCTGTCGAGGCTGGCGGTTCGCCGCGCGTTCACCAGAACAGGATCCATGATGGTCACGTAGCGCGGAAGCGTGACAGTCACCTGCTTCGGCTCGCGCGACGATAGATCGACCGCGACGGCGTCAGCGGCGAATCCGAGGTGCCGCACGACCAGGACGTGAGTTCCGGAAGGAAGATTTCTGAGCGTGAACTCTCCCTTATCGTCCGTCGTGCCGACCACATCAGTGC
>JBGTEZ010000303.1:0-4062 GCA_041747535.1 Gemmatimonadaceae bacterium | reverse complement strand
GCAGGCGGCGGGCATCGACGATACCGTCTGCCCCGGAGACCGCGTGCGCGTCGGGGCACTCGGGCGCGCCGCCGTTCAGCTTGCCAATGAGGCCGAGACGCCGATCCGCCTGGACGAAGGGACGACCCTCATATTTCCAGCCCCCAAGCCACAGAAGTCCTTCCTGTTGAAGCTCATCGAGGGCGTGGTGCATGTCCTGAGCCGAGTGCCGCAGGCCCTGACGATCGAGACGCCCTTGGTCGCGGCGGGTGTCGAAGGCACGGAGTTCGTGCTGGGGGTCTCGAAGTCCGAGGCCGAGCTGTGGGTCTTCGAAGGGCGGGTCCGGCTTTCCAATCCCCAGGGCCAATTGGAGGTCCGGAGCGGGGAGGGGGCGCTGGCCCGTCCGGGTCAGGCCCCGGTACGGCGCGTATTGGTGAAGCCGCGCGAGGCGGTCGAATGGGCCTTGTACTATCCGCCACTCGTCGATCCGCGGCCGGAGTCGTATCCGCCGGCGCTGCGGGCGGCATTATCGGCCTATCGAGCCAACGATCTCCCCGGCGCTTTCGCCGCCTTGGAACGAGTCCCGGTGGGGGACCGCGACGGGCGTTATCTTCTGCTGCGGGCCGGGTTGCTGTCGAGCGTCGGCCGGATCTCGAAGGCCGAGGCCGATCTCGCCGAGGCCGAGCGAGCCGAGCCCAAGTCGGGCGGGGCATCCGCCCTGCGCTCGGTCATCGCGCTGGTGCGCGACCAGAAGGACGATGCCTTGCGCTTGGCCGAGACCGGGGCCGGCGTGGACCCCAACTCCCCGCTCCCTCAGGCCGCGTTGTCCTATGCCCATCAGGGTCGCTTCGAGATCGAAAAGGCCCTGGAGCATGCCAAGCGCGCGGTGGAGTTGGCGCCCGAGGACGCGCTCCTCTGGGCGCGGGTGTCCGAGCTCGAGCTGTCACGGGGCGATCTCGATGCCGCCCTCGAAGCCGCCCAAAACGCCGAGACCCTGAGCCCCGCCCTGGCCCGCACCCAGACCGTGTTGGGTTTCGCCTATCTGACCCGCATCGAGGTCGATAAGGCCAAGACGGCCTTCGAGCGCGCCATCCAGGGCGACCCGGCCGATCCGCTCCCGCGCCTCGGGATGGGGCTCGCGAAGATCCGCGACGGAGATCTGGAGGAGGGCACCCGCGAGATCGAGACCGCCGCCTCCCTCGACCCCAACAACTCGCTGGTCCGGAGCTACCTCGGCAAGGCCTACTACGAGCAGAAACGCGACGGTCTCGCGTCGGGCGAGTATGAGCAGGCGAAGCTTCTCGATCCCAGGGATCCGACACCCTGGTTTTACGACACCATTCACAAACAGACCACCAATCGACCGGTGGAGGCGTTGCACGACTTGCAACGGGCTATCGAGCTAAACGACAACCGTGCGGTGTATCGGTCGCGCCTGGACTTGGACGAAGACCGTGCTGCGCGTAGTACTAGTCTTGCACGAATTTACGACGATTTGGGTTTCACCCAGCGGGGTCTTGTCGAGGCTAGCAAAACATTGAGTTTCGACCCGGCTGATTACTCCGCACACCGGTTCTTGTCGGATACCTATGGCAGGCTACCGCGGCACCAAATCGCCCGTGTGAGCGAGTTACTTCAGGCCCAGTTGCTTCAACCAATCAATATCAACCCCGTTCAGCCCCAGCTAAATGAGACCAACTTAAATATCATCACAGGAGCAGGCCCAGCGCGCGCCGCCTTTAATGAATATTCCAGGCTATTCGAGCGAAACAGGCCTCAGCTAATTCTATCTGGCGTGCTAGGGAACAACGATACCTTCGGTGACGAGGCTGTGCTCTCCGGAATTCACAACAGCGTTTCTTACAGCCTCGGTCAGTTTCACTATGAGACCGATGGATTTCGCGAGAAAGCCGATGTTCAGCACGATATTTACAACGCGTTCGCTCAGGTAGGCTTGACCGAGAAGCTCAATGTTCAGTTCGAATACCGGCGGCGGGAGACCGATCAAGGGGATCTCCGTCTCGATTTTGATCCAGATTTCGTTCCGACAGAACAGCGAAGCTTGGAGCAGGACACCGGCCGCCTTGGCTTACATCTAGCACTGTCGCCCCGATCTGACCTTATCGGTTCATTCGTCTATAGCGATCGCACAAGTGAGTTACAGAGAGATACTGCCGATTTCACTAATCGGGTTAGCCGTACATTTCAGGGCTATGATGCGCAGGGGCAATATCTGTTTCAATCGGTTTGGTTTAATCTCGCGCTGGGCGGGGGTGTATACAGCATCGATCGAAATACCCTCAACATCACTGACTTCCGCGGAGAAGAATGCGAGGAGAGACAGCAGCTTCGGCCACCGCTAGCATGTAGGACGGAGGATGAATCCAGCCCGACTATTGAAGGAGGCAATGCATTTGCCTACACGAATATCTTGTTTCCTAAACATCTGGCCTGGACCTTAGGGCTAAGTTATGATTCCTTCGATGACGAAACGATTAACCTTGATAAGCTTAATCCTAAGGTCGGATTCCAGTGGGACATCACCGATCATCTACGCCTACGGGCGGCATATTTGAGGACCTTAAAGGGGCCTCTGGTCGTCGGCCAGACGATCGAGCCCACGCAGGTTGCGGGTTTCAATCAACTCTTTGACGATTTTGAAGGTACGAGAACGGAGCTTCTGGGAGCTGGATTGGATATCGAGGCTACGGACGATCTTTATGCCGGATTCGAGTTCACAAGACGCAACCTCGATGTGCCTCCATTCGATGATCAAGCAGAAGATTTATACCGCGCTTACACCTATTGGACGCCGGACCCGAGGTGGGCGCTCAGTATGGAGTATCGATTCGAAAATCTCAGCAGTGAAATCCTTCCCCAGCTTGAGACGACTACCATACCACTATCGATACGCTATTTTAGCCCACTGGGTGTGTTTGCGGAGCTTGGCGCAACCTTCGTAGAGCAGGATGTAGAACGACAGGGAAGCGGATCAAACCCAGGCAGCGAGGATTTTGTTGTCTTTGATACCGCGATCGGTTACCGATTGCCTAAACGGCGGGGGATCGTCAGTCTTGAAGCGAAGAACCTGCTCGATGAAGATTTTCTATTTCAGGATTTAGAATTGAGAACCTCTGATCCGTTCACGGTTGCCCGTGATTTCATACCCGATCGGGCAATCCTACTGCGCATCACGCTGAATTTCTTCTGAGTACTTGAGCTTAAAAGCTTGTGTAATTAGAAGAGTGGCGGCTCTTTCTTAGAGCCTACGAGTGACGACAACTGGGAGACACCATGATGAAAGCAAATTATCTCATTGCGCTAGTATGTATATCTCTAGCGGCTTGCGGCGATATCCAGGAACCAACCACTTCTCGGGCAGACAGAGTTGAAAAGCTCAAGAAAGACCTTGACAAAACGTTCGCGACTGGTCGAATCGACGGAGCCACAATAGAGGAAGACGGCTTGCACTTAAAAACCGAAAAGAAGGGGAATATCGTGATCCCGCTAAAAGAGCTTGACAAGCTAGAACACGAAGCGAGCCTAGATGCTAAGGAGGATCCGAGCTTTTTGCGCCTACAACTGGTTAACGCTGCGCATGCCAATCATCGTAGATGTGTGTGGGTTAACTGCGACGGTACCCTAGGTCAGTCGCCCGGGACTTGCCCGTACGCTTGTTGAACTGTATTAACAGGAAATGGCGTCAGGCTCTGAGTATCCTCATGAATCTAGCCGTCTAATCGGTGGTTTAGTACAACGGGATGCAGGGCGAGCAGTCGGAGCCATAGGGCTGACATCCGCTGGCGCCGCGTGGGCCCATATTTGTCCGGCATCGCGGTCGGGGGCGGCGCGGTCCAACAACGCGTACCTGTATACCTGCCTGTGCAGCACCACGGGAGGCGGTGGGCCGAGCTGGACGAGTATCCCGCGCGGCAGGCGCTGTCCTCCCGTGATTCCTTCGGAGGTTTGCCCGTAGTAACCGGGCGCTGCCCGGCGCCCGGTAGCGGCGCCGGCTTGCCCGGCCCCCTGGGCACATCGGCACGCGCCGATCTGCGCCCATCGGTCGGCGACCGGCTCAGGCGA
>JBGTEZ010000302.1:0-12891 GCA_041747535.1 Gemmatimonadaceae bacterium | reverse complement strand
CCGAGCCCCTGGCGGGATTGAACCCCGCTCAACGCGAGGCGGTGCTTCACTACGAGGGGCCGATGCTGGTGCTGGCCGGCGCGGGCTCGGGCAAAACGAGAGTGCTCACCACCAGGATCGCGCGGCTGATCGAGCACCACGGCGTCGATCCGTCGAGGATTCTCTCGGTCACCTTCACCAACAAGGCCGCCGGCGAGATGCGCGAGCGGATTGGCCGACTGCTCGGCGAAGACCCGAAGGGAATGTGGAGCGGAACGTTCCACGCGATCGGCGCGCGCATCCTGCGGTCGGCGGCAAAGCACGTGGGGCGGACGCCGAGCTTCACCATCTACGACGAAGACGATTTTCTCGGACTCGTGAAGAGGATCATGGAGCGGGAGGGAATCTCGCCCAAGCAGTTCAGCCCGAAGGTGATCTCGTCCCTGATCTCGGACGCCAAGAACTCGCTCGTCAGCGTCAGCGAGTACACCAGGCTCGCGATGGACCCGGTGTCGCGGGCGGCAGCCGCGGTTTACAAGCAGCTCGAGCCGGCGCTTCGGGCGGCCAACGCCGTGAGCTTCGACGATCTGCTGGTGCTGCCGGTCGAGATTTTCCGCGGCGATGAGCACACGCTGGCGAAGTATCGCGATCGCTTTCAGTTCATCCTGGTGGATGAGTATCAGGACACCAACCGCGCCCAGTTCCAGTTCATCAAGATGCTCGGCTCGGCCCACGGCAACGTCGTCGTCGTCGGCGACGACGATCAGTCGATCTATGGGTGGCGGGGAGCTGACATCCGGAACATCCTCGATTTCGAAAAGGAGTTCGCTGACTCGAAGCTCGTCCGACTCGAGGAAAACTATCGGTCCACACCCGACATCCTCGAGGTCGCCAACGCCGCCATCACCCAGAATGTCGGACGGAAGGGAAAGACGCTCCGCGCTACGAGGCAGTCCGGCGAGCGTGTAACGCTCGTCGCGGCCCTGGACGAGCGAGATGAGGCCGAGTGGGTGCTCGAGGAGATCAATACCAGGCGCAACCAGGAGAATCGTGCCCTGTCCGACTTCGCGGTTCTATACCGAACCAACGCCCAGAGCCGGGCTCTCGAGGACGTCCTCAGAAAGGAAGCCGTTCCCTATCGCCTCGTCGGATCGGTGAGATTCTATGACCGCCGGGAGATTCGCGACCTGATGGCGTATCTCAAGCTGATTGCCAATCCGGCCGACTCCGAAGCCTTTCGGCGGGCGATCGCGGTTCCCAAGCGCGGCATCGGCGACACTACCGTCGACAGTCTCGCGGCGCGCGCGCGAGAGCGTGGGCTCCCACTCTTCGAGGCGGCGCAGACCGGGGAGGTTGTCGAGGGACTGCGGGTCGCGGCGCGGAAAACGCTGATGGATTTCACCGCGCTCATCACGCGCCTGCGTGAGCGCGCGAACGACACCAGTGTCGACGTGCTGATCCAGGATCTGGTGGCTGAAATCAGGTACGCCGATTATCTGCAGGCAGAGGGGCCGGAGTCGGCGCGCGACAGGATCGAGAACGTGAGCGCGCTCATCGACGGCGCGGCGGAGACTGTCATTGACGACGGCGGAGAGGTCGGGCTCACTCCGCTCGACCATTTTCTGCAGCGGGCGATGCTCGTCGCCGGCGCGGATGCCCTCGATCCAACCGCCGACGCCGTCACGCTGATGACGCTGCACAACGCCAAGGGGCTCGAGTATCCGGTGATTTTTCTGACAGGTCTCGAAGACGGACTTTTTCCTCTTTCGCAGTCGATCGACTTCCCAGCCAAGCTCGAAGAGGAGCGGCGGCTGTTTTACGTCGGCATCACGCGGGCGGAAGAGAAGCTCTACATCTCCTTCACTGAAATGCGTCGCCGCAACGGCGAGCTGCTTCCAGGGATGAAGTCGAGGTTTCTCACCGAGATAGCCGGCGCGAATATCGAGGAGCTGAAGACCCTCCGCGTGAGGGCGATGGGGCGTGGAACTTCAACGCGCTCCGCGACTTTTGGTGGCTCGGGAGGCTTGAGCAGCGGCGCCTATCCCCAGCGGCGGCAGCACGAGGTTCCTTCGTGGCGGAAGACGGCCGCGATGGAGGCGGAGATTTCCCAGGATGAGCCGCGGTACGTCAAGGGCGAGCGCGTCAAGCACAAGCTCTTCGGCGATGGATCGATCGCCGAGCTGTCGGGCGTCGGCCGTGAAGTGAAGGCAGTCATTGATTTCGACGACGAGAACGTTGGACGCAAGACGATCAAGCTCGCATACACGACCCTCGAGCGGGGACAGGAATAATGGCGGTTACCAGAGACGACGTTCTGCACATCGCCGAGCTTGCGCGCCTTGGCGTGAGCTCCGAGCGCGCCGACGAGCTGACGAGGGAGCTGAGCGCGATCCTCGCGCACATGGAAGTTCTCTCCCAGGTGGACACCTCCAGTGTCGCCCTCACCGCCGGAGTCGGCGCGGGCGGAACTCCTCTCCGGCCTGACGCCGGAGTCGCGCCGGCGATGGCCGGAATTCTCGAATCGTTTGCTCCGTCGATGCGCGATGGATTCTTCATCGTCCCGAGGCTGGCGACGCACGAGGACGCGGCCGGGATCGAGAACCGGGCTTGAGTCCCGACAATTATTCGTCGCTGCGCGCGGCGGAGATCGCGGTCGGTGTTCGCGCCGGCAACCTTGCACCCGCCGCCGTCGTTCAGGCCTCATTCGACCGCGCGCGCGACATCGGAGCGGGAAGCGACAACCTGAACATCCTGCTCGCCGCCGATGACGAGGCCAGCCTGGCGGAGGGCGAAGCGATCGCGGAGCGCCGTAACACCGGCTCCGATCTGGGGCTGCTCGCCGGCGTGCCCGTGGTGATCAAGGACAACATCGCCTCGCTCGGCCTGCCGACCACATGCGGCTCGAAGATCCTCGAGGGGTACGTGAGCCCTTTCGAGGCCACGGTCGTCGCGCGTCTTCGCGCGCATGGAGCGCTCGTCGTGGCGAAGACGAACATGGACGAGTTTGCGATGGGATCGTCGACGGAGAACAGCGCTTACGGTCCGGCGCGGAATCCGATCGACGTTCGATGCGTTCCGGGTGGATCGTCGGGCGGATCAGCCGCCGCCGTCGCGGCCGGCATCACGCCGATAGCACTCGGCTCCGAAACCGGCGGATCCGTGCGCCAGCCGGCGGCGTTCTGCGGAGTGGTGGGCGTGAAGCCCACCTATGGCCGCGTGAGCCGATACGGGCTCGTCGCGTTTGCGTCGTCGCTCGATCAGATCGGTGTGATCGGACGCACGGTCGACGACGCGGCGCTCGGGCTCGAGGCGATCGCCGGATTCGACCCGCACGACTCAACCAGCTCCGATGCCGACGTGCCCATTTACCGCATGTCGGCGCTGGGGGTAGCTGCTCCCGAAGCGCGGAATCCGGACACCCAGGCGCTTCGTCTCGGCCGGAGCGCGGTGCCGCTTCCGCCGCCGCCGCACGCCAGGACCCTCGAAGGAATCGTCATCGGCAAGCCGAAGGAATATTTCCCCGACTCACTCGACCCGAGCGTGCGCGACCTCTGCGAGCGCTCGCTCGACCGCTTTCGCGCCATGGGGGCGACCGTCCGGGATGTCTCTCTCGCACGCTCGCCGCTCGCGATTCCCGTGTACTACATCATTGCGCCCGCGGAAGCTTCCTCCAACCTTGCCCGTTTCGACGGGGTCAGGTACGGACTGCGCGTTGATTCTCCGCTCGGGCTCAAGGGCATGTATGAGGAGACGCGCTCCCGCGGATTCGGCCCCGAGGTGACGCGGCGCGTGCTGCTCGGGACCTACGTGCTCTCCGCCGGCTACTACGACGCATACTATCGAAAGGCGCAGGCGGTGCGGAGCCTCATCGCCGATGACTTCCGCGCGGTTTTCGCCAGCGGGGTCAACGCCATCTTCACGCCGACGACGCCGACGCCGGCTTTCCACATCGGCGCGATCAGCGACCCGTACGAGATGTATCTCAACGACATCTTCACGGTCACCGCGAACCTCGCCGGAGTGCCGGCGATGTCGGTGCCGATAGGGCGCGTGCGCCATCTGCCGGTGGGCGGTCAGATAATCGCCGGTCACTTCGACGAGTACACCATGTTCCGGGTGGGGTACGCCCTCGAGGCCGCGCTCGGCGCGGACGCGCATAAATGACGGCCGAGCGCTACGAGATGGTCGTCGGCCTCGAGGTCCACGTGCAGCTCAAGACGAGGACCAAGGCTTTCTGCGGCTGCTCCGCCGATTTCGGCGCGGCGCCGAACGTGAACACATGCCCCGTGTGTCTGGCGCTGCCCGGCGCGCTACCGGTGCTGAACGAGCACGCCGTAAACCTCGCGACGAGGGCCGCATTGGGGCTCGGGTGCGCGGTGAATCCAATCTCGGTATTCGCCCGCAAGAACTATTTCTATCCCGATTTACCCAAGGGCTATCAGATTTCGCAGTTCGACCAGCCGCTCGCGACGGGGGGCTCGATCGCCATCGGCGAGACGTCGAAGGGCGCCGACATTCGCGTCGGGATCACGCGCGTCCACATGGAAGAGGATGCCGGCAAGTCCATCCATGACCGCTACCCAGGCGCCACGGCGATCGACCTGAACCGATCCGGTGTGCCGCTCATCGAGATCGTGAGCGAGCCCGATATACGGAGCGCCGCCGGCGCGGGCGCGTATCTGCGCACGCTCAAGCAGATACTCCAGTACCTCGACGTGAGCGATGTAAGCATGGAGGAGGGAAGCCTCCGCGTTGACGCGAACATCAGCGTGCGCCCGCCAGGGCAGGTCAAGCTTGGCACGAAGACCGAAGTGAAGAACATGAATTCCTTCTCGGCGGTCGAGCGCGCGCTCGAGTCGGAGTTCGCGCGGCAATGCGCGCTGATCGATTCGGGCGGAAGGGTGGAGCAGCAGACGCTGCTCTGGGATGGCGCGCGGGAAGTGGTTCGCCCGAGCCGCTCGAAGGAAGGGAGTCACGATTACCGGTACTTCCCGGAGCCGGATCTGCGGCCGCTCCTTCTCGACGCCCACTGGATCGAGCGTGTGCGGCACGAGCTGCCCGAGCTGCCCGATGCGCGGCGGAAGCGGCTCGGTACCGATTTCGAGCTCGCACCAGCGGAAGTCGATCAGCTCACCGCATCGCCGGCCATCGCCGAATATTTCGAGGCTGTCGCCCGCGCGTCTGGTGATGGCAAGAGTTCGTACAACTGGGTGATGGGAGAAGTCTCCGCTGCGTTGCGGTCATCCGGCGGGGACATCGATGCATTCCGGGTTCGACCCGCAGACCTGGCTCAGCTCCTCAACCTCGTGCGCGATGGGACGATCAGTCACACCGCCGGCAAGCGCGTCTTTGCGCGGATGGTGGAGACGGGCAAGCCGGCTGCTCAGGTCGCGGCTGACGAAGGGCTGCTTCAGGTGGGAGACGACGCCGTAATCGCCGGCTGGGTGGATCAGGTGCTGGTCGAGCACCCGGAGGAGGCAGCGCGGTATCTCGCGGGCGAGAGGAAGCTGCAGGGTGTGCTCGTTGGTCTGGTGATGCGGAAATCGGGCGGGCGCGCCGATCCGAAGCGCGTCAATCAGTTGTTGACTTCGCGCGCCGGATAAAGTGGCTCGGGCAGCTCGATAGCGTAGCGCAGCTTCGAAGGGGGCATTCCGAAATGCTGCTGCGCCTGCTCGCGGACGTGCTCTTCGCCGCCGCGGCGCAGCGCCGCGCGCCGAATTTTCTTTGCTTCGCGGAGCGGCGCCGTGCCGGCGGGATCGAGCTTGAAGGGCACTGAGCGGTCGAGACGGGACAGCAGATCCACTATATAGTCGAAAGCCCGCGCCATGTAGATCTCCACCTCCGGCTCCGTCAGGTCCCAGCGGCTCTTCTCTTCGACCAGATGGAAGATGCGCTGCCACGATTCGGTGTCGGCGACGTGAACCATTCCACGGAAAATGCGGCGGTTGGTCGGAGTGCTGAAGATCGTCGGACTCAGTATCCGGTCGAGGTGGCCATCGGAATGCGCGTGGTCGCGCAGAATCAGCTGCTTCGCGGTTCGGCTGAACCGTTCTCCGATGTGGGTGTCGAAGCGACTCTCCCAATAGCTGTGTCCGAGGGCCGCGGTCGACGAGGTGATGGTGAGCTGGTGCGGGACGAAATAGTTGTGAGCGACCGCATCGGCGGCGAGATGCGCGAGATATCCCAGACCGAAGGCGCGCAAAGGCTCCGACTCGGCGTTGTCGTGAATCTCGAAGCCGACAGTCCATGAATGACAGTGTCTGCCCGCCGCCGCGTACTTCTTGGCAATGCTCGTATCCGCTGCGATCGACCCGTACAGAAAATCGTACGGATAGGCGGCGAGGAGCTCGGCCACGCCTCCCGGAAGCAGCGGCAGCGACCGCATGATCGCTTCGCCGAGGAAGATGTGCGTTCCCGGCGTCCAGGCGTGGGCGGTCTCGGGGGTGAGCGCCACGGCGAGGAAAGCCGCGATCACCCCCCACACCACCGGCATCAGGCGCGCTGCCGAGCGCGCCATCATTGGCGGCCTAAATCCCGATCCGCTTACGCTGGCGCCGGACAGCCTTGCGCAGATCGTTCAGCTCGTCCTTCACGACATCATTGATCGCATCGCGCGCGGTGTCCGCATAATCGCGCACCTGCTCGATCATGTCATCGACCGGTATGCGCTCGATCAGCTCGCCGCCGCGCTCGACGGCGGTGTTGAATCCGCGTCGCGCTCGTGGAGCGGCCCAGCGTGCGCCTTCAGCAGCGCGGCCCCCCGCCCACTTGGCGCCTTCCAGTCCCGCGATTCCCGCGAGCGCCGCACCTCTCCCCGCGTAGCGAACGAGCGGTCCGACGGGGCGGTTCCCCGAGGGTCCTCGTCTCACCAGCAGTGTGATCCCCGCGCCAATCGCGGCTCCGATGAGGGCCGCCGTCAACAGGTCGAACTGCTGCTCACGCTCCTCGTCCAGCTCCATTTCTAGGTCTGACCCGCGGGCGCGGCTTTTCCCAGTCGTCGGCTCCGGCTTCGTCGTTGTCCCCATCGATCAAATCCTCCTGGTCAAATGCAGTATTGATTCCCGTTTGTACGCCGCGAATCGTAGACGCCGTGGTGACGAATGCCGACTCCGCTTCCTCCTGAACCACCTCGAGCAGCGCGTTCAGCTGGTTGATCCTGTCCTCGGCCGCCGCGACTGCCTGCTGCACGCGCTGATTCGCCGCCGCCACCGTCTGGCTCACCTGCTGTACATCGACGCGAATCGACGTCGAGATGTAGTCGACGTTGTCGGCGATCGAGCTGGCGTGGCGCATCAGCGGATTGATATCGCCGTAGATCTTGTCGAGCATGTCGCTCGTTTTCTTGTAGCTCTTTCTGAAATTCCACGCGGCTGGAACGAGCGCGGCCGTGAGGACGATCACGCTGATCGTCATTACTCCGCTTGCAACGCTCGTCACCTTGTCCCAGAGGCTCGGGTCCTCCGTCACCTGCTTGGTGTAGAGCGTGTCTGGCAGCGACTGTGCCGCCTGAAGCAGCAACTCGAAGCCGGCGGTCATCCATCCCGTCATGTGGGGTCGTTGTGCAAGGGAGAGGCCATTTTCAGGCGGAAAAGCGACGACGGTACAAAGAGTGCTCTCAACTATATATTTTCGCAACACGCGTACGCAACACAGTCCCGAACACCCGTCAGGAGCAGCATGCCCGCAGTACAGTTCGTGGTAGAAGGCGGAAGAACCCTCAGCGGCTCCATCCGACCATCCGGCAACAAGAACGCAGCGCTCCCGATCGTCGCCGCCGCGCTCGTCTCGCACAATCCCGTTCACCTCGAGAACGTGCCCCGCATTCGGGACATCGAAACGCTGGTCGAGCTGATTCGCTCGGTCGGTGCCTCGATGGAATGGACCGGGCAGAACTCCCTCTCCATTCACGCCGCAAATCTGAGTCCGGCCGACCTGAATCCGACCCTCTGCGCGAAAATCCGGGCGTCCATTCTCCTGGCCGCGCCGCTCCTCGCCCGGTGCGGGCAGGTCACCCTCCCGCCGCCGGGCGGGGATGTCATCGGCCGCCGCCGCCTCGACACCCATTTCCTCGCGCTCGAGCAGCTCGGCGCGTCGTTCACGCACGGGAAGCTGATCGAGATGCGGGTGAACGGCTTCCGCGGCGCCGACGTGTTTCTGGACGAGCCGAGCGTCACCGCGACTGAGAACGCGCTGGTCGCGGCGGCATCGGCAACTGGTACGACGGTTTTGCGGAACGCCGCCAGCGAGCCGCACGTCCAGGATCTCGCTCACTTTCTGATCGCGCTCGGCGCCCAGATAGACGGTGTCGGCACCAACACGATGACCATTCAGGGCGACCGCCCCCTGGGAAATTCGCCCATCACCTACACGATCGGGCCCGACCACATCGAGGTCGGCTCCTTTATCGGCCTCGCCGCGGTGACGCGCTCGGAGCTCAGGATCCAGGACGCGGGAATCGAGCACCTCCGCGCCACACGTATGGGATTTTCCAGACTCGGCATCGAGTGCATCGAGGATGGCCCTGATCTCATCGTGCCCGCAAAGCAGACCCGCCAGATTCAGGCTGACATGGGCGGCCACGTTCCGAAGCTCGAGGACCAGCCGTGGCCCGCGTTTCCGGCGGACACGATGTCGATTGCGATCGTGACGGCGACGCAGTGCGAAGGGCTGATCATGATGCACGAGAAAATGTTCGAGTCGCGCATGTTCTTCGTGGACAAGCTCTCCACGATGGGCGCCCGTATCGTCCTTTGCGATCCTCATCGCGCGCTTGTCCACGGCCCATGCCAGCTGCGCGGGGCGTTCCTGGAATCTCCCGATATCCGGGCCGGCATGGCGCTGTTGCTCGCCGCACTTTGCGCCGAGGGTACCAGCTTCATCAACAACGTCGGACAGATCGAGCGCGGCTACGAGCGGATCGACCAGCGGCTCACCGCGCTTGGCGCTTCCATCTCTCGCGTAGACGACCGGCGCTCGTAGAAGTGAGCGAGGTACCCAGGGAACCGATCACCGAGTTCGACGACTGGGGGATTCGCGCTTTTACCACCACCCGCGCCGCCGGTACCTTCAGCCTCGCCGGCACTGATCCGGTCAACGAAGTCATGGGCCGGTGGACCGCGGTGCAGGCGGATCTTCGTGACACCGCGCGGCGGCTCGTCTCGATCCGTCAGGTCCATGGCGACCATGTGCTCGTTCACACCGCGGGCTGGGAAGGCTGGCTCCGCGCGGGTGAGGCCGATGGTCACATTGCGAGCGAGCGCGGCACCGCGCTCGCGGTCGGAATCGCGGACTGCGTCCCGGTTTTCATGGCGCACCCGTCCGGCGTAGTGGGCCTGCTGCATTCCGGATGGCGCGGAACGGTAGCCCGCATCACGGCGAAAGCGATCGAGGCATTCCAGCGTTACGGAATCCCCGCCAGTGAGCTGGCTATTCATCTCGGACCGGCCATCTGCGGCCGTTGCTACGAAGTGAGCGCGGAAGTGCGCGAGCAGCTCACCGGACAGCCGACGATCAGGCCGGGAAATGTCGACCTGCGTTCCCTCATCGCTGAGCAGGCGACGATCGCCGGGGTGAAGCGCATCACGGTGGATGGATCGTGCACGCGCTGCGACAACGACCGGTTCTTCTCCCACCGGGCGGGGGACGCGGGACGGCAGATCGCGGTCATTGCCGCGCAGGCCTAAGAGCGCGGCGACCGTCCTCCGCCGACCTGCATCTCCTGTAGGGGGGAGGCGAGAGTACCCGCTTCGGCGGCTAACGCGCTTACACGCTGACCCTGCCCGCAAGCGGGCGCCCGCCGTCGGCCCACTCGCTTCGCTCGCGGGCACCCCGCCGGTCTCTTGCTACGCGCGACGCCGCCTGCGCGGCTACGCTCACCTCCCCAACACAGACCCAGACTGCAACGGCGGGAGCCGCCACGCTCGCGTCTTGTGCGAGCGTGGATCGGAAGAGCATCGGACGCGATACGGTCGCCCAGCTGGTCGTGAACGCTCTGCTCCCACCCGGGTCGTGCGCCCGTGTGCGGTGCAAGGTGCAGGCGCCACAAAGGCGTGGGTCACGAGACTGACTACGTGGTGCGTCGGACGTGGGATCGGGTGGAGCTGCCTCTCGCGTAGCAAGAGACTCGCGACATGGAGCCGTAAATCAAAGACGGCGAGGCTCGCAGCGTGTAAGCGAGGGGCCGGGGAGCCCGGTCCCCCCTCCGACGCACCGGGGAGGGTGACATTTCCAATAGCGCAATTTCTATCCGCGCATGACAGATGGCCCTGCCCAGCTTGACTCGTCAGTGGGCCTATTCTACATTGCGTAGGGCGTTCAATTCGGCGAACAACCGTGATGTGGGGATCCCCCCACATTTTTTTGTCCTCTGAACGTACCTAGAAGGTAGATGAACGAAGCCTTGGAAGATGTTGTGGCCTTGGAAATTAGGCCATTAGGTCTTGAAGTTTTTGAGCTGAAGATGGGCGGAAGCAAAGGTCGGCCCGTAATCGACGTTCGCGTCGACCGGAAAGACGGTGCGGAGGTGACGGTCGAGGACTGCGCCGCCGCGTCGCGGGCGATCGAATCGAGGCTGGACGCGCTGGATTTCGGGGGCAAGAGATATGTGCTCGAGGTCTCGTCACCCGGGCTCGAGCGACCGCTCAGGAACGCGGCCGACTGGCGCCGGTTTATCGGCCGGTCAGCCGTGGTTACGAGCAACGCGCCCGGAGATCCGGCCGGGCGGAGGACCGATGAAGTCGAGATCGCCGGCGTCGAGGGTGATGCCGGACATGAGGTTGTATCGGTACGAAATGAGCGGGGCGTCGAGCGCCGCTTTCCGCTGTCCGCGGTTGAAAAAGCGCGGCTGGCGTTTCACTGGAAAAGGTAGAGGGGTAGGGACATGGCAGCTTCGGTAGAAATTCTGACGGCGATCCGCGAGTTGACCAACTCGAAGCAGATCGACCGCACTGAATTGCACGGGCTCCTCGAGGACGGCATCAACGCCGCCCTCGCCAAGAAGCACGGCCCCACCGTTCAGGCAGAAGTCTCCATCGATGAGACCAAGGGCGCGATCCGCATCGTGCTCCTCAAGACCGTCGTCGAAGAGGTCACCGACCCGGCGAGCCAGGTCTCGCTCGAGGAGGCGCGCTTCGAGGATCCCGACTTCCAGGTCGGCGACCAGCTTGAGATCCCGGTGGACTTCGCCGAGTTCGGCCGCACCGCCGTCCAGGCGGCGAAGCAGCGCATCATCCAGAGAGTGCGCGAGGGCGAGAGATCCAAGATCCGCGACGAGTTCTCCAGCCGCGTCGGAGATCTGCTGTCGGGAGAGGTCCAGCAGATCGAGCGCGGCAAGCTCGTCATCATGCTCAACAAGTTCCGCGAAGCGGAAGCGATCATTCCCTACCGCGAGCAGAATCACCGCGAGCATTTCCACCAGGGCGATCCGATTCGCGCCGTCCTGAAGCGCGTCGAGGAGACCCCGAAGGGTCCGCGGCTGGTGTTGAGCCGTGCGGACGCGCTTTTCGTCAAGGCGTTGTTCAAGCTCGAGGTCCCGGAAATTCAGCAGAACCTGGTCGAGATCAGAGCGAGCGCGCGCGAAGTGGGCAGCCGCACCAAGATCGCGGTGTTTTCGCGCGACGACTCCGTCGATCCGGTAGGAGCATGCGTCGGGCTCAAGGGCTCGCGCGTTCAGGCGGTGGTGAACGAGCTTGGCGGGGAGCGGATCGACATCGTTCCGTGGTCGGCCGATCCCGAGCGTTTTGCGAAGCTCGCTCTGGCGCCGGCGCGAGTCGCGCGGGTGTTCAGCGATCCGGCGACCAAGACGATCCAGGCGATAGTCGACGAGGACCAGCTCTCCCTCGCGATCGGGCGCAATGGGCAGAACGTGCGCCTAGCGTCCGAGCTCACCGAATGGAAGATCGAGCTCTACTCGAGCCGTGAGTGGATGGAGCGCGGCACGGACCAGCCGATCTTTGCCCCGCTTCCGACCGACGAGCCGGTGTCCGGAGTGAATCCGCGCCTCCTCGATATCGAGGGGATGCAGCCCGCGACAGTGGCAGTTCTTGAAGAGGCGGGCTATCGGACGCTGGACGACATCATCGATCTCGAGCGGGAGGATTTTCTACGACTGCCCGGCATTGCGCCGGAGGAGGCCGATAGACTGATGGCGATCATCAACGAGCTCACGACCGACGACGCTCCGGAGACGGCGGAGACGGCGGTCACGAACACTCCCGAGGATGCCGCGGCAAGCACCGAGATGGGTGCGGAAGGTCCGGTGCCGACGGGAGCGCAGGCGGAGAAGGGTGCGACGACCGCGGAGAAGGTCAGTGCCAAGGCGGAGAAGGAAGGCGCTGCGAAGGAGTAGTGATGGATGCCGAGACGACACGCAAACTGTTCGCGCTCCTCGGCCTTGGGGTGCGAGGGCGGGGAGCGGTAATAGGCGTACAGCGGGTGAGGGAAGCGGCAAAGAGTGGCAAGCTGATGGTGGCCATTGCGGCGCCCGATGCTTCGAGTAACAGTTTGAACAAGGTGATGCCGCTGCTGCGGGCCCGGGCAATCCCGGTCTTCGCGGCGGCATCGGCCGTGGAGCTCGGCAACGCTGTCGGCCGGGATTCGACGACAGTGGTTGGAGTGGTGAACAGGGGTCTGGCAAAAGGCATTCGGGCGCTCAGCCTGAGCGAGATGCCGGAAGGGCGTAAGGAGGAGTTGGGTTGAACAAGCTTCGAGTGCACGATCTGGCAGGGGAGTTCGGAATAACATCCGACGAGGTGATCAACCTTCTCCGGCAGATGGACGTTCCGGTGCGGAGCCACCTGAGTGTGCTTAGCGATGATCAGATCGCGCGCATTCGCGCCCGCTGGGAGCGGGAAAAGCGCGCGCGTGCCGAAAAGCCGGCCGCCGCTCCGACGCGCCGTCGTCGCGGAACTGCAA
>JBGTEZ010000301.1:0-3321 GCA_041747535.1 Gemmatimonadaceae bacterium | reverse complement strand
CGCGCCGCCAAGCGGGATGTCGCCAACCCCGCCGCCGCCAGCGCCGAGCTGCTGGAGTACGCGCGGTCGGGTCCGGTCGCTTTGCTCTTCGGCAGGGAAGACAAGGGGCTTCCAAACGAGATCCTCGATCGCGCGCACATCGTCGTGACGATCCCTACCACCGATCACGCGTCGCTCAATCTCGCGCAGGCCGTTCTACTCGCTCTTTACGAGCTTCATGTCGCCGCCGCGGATGCGACGCGCACGCTTGCCCCGCCCCGGAAGAATGCGCCTCCGTCGGCGGCCGAGGACTACGAAAAGCTGTTCGGCGACGCGGAGCGGGCGCTCTATGAAATCGAGTTTTTCAAGACGAGAACGCACGAGCACATCATGCGCTCCGTGCGAACCCTCTTCTACCGCGCGGCTCCGGATTTGCGCGAGCTCGCGCTGCTTCGAGCCATTTTTATCGAGGTGATCCGGACAATCGACCGCATCAGAAAGGGCGGGGCAGGACCTTTGCAAGGGTGAGAACCGACCTTGCGCCGGTGTTCCTGTCCCAACATTTTTCCGCGGTGAATTCGCTTGTGAAATTCTTCACAAAGCCGATCCTTTAACTCGCCCTTACCCGAACGTTTGCGGATGAACTTGCGCAGTGGATGGCTGGCGGTGCCCGGATTCATCAGCATCGCCGTCCTCGCCACCATGCTATCGGCATACAGCGGCGCGTCATCGTCAGAAGGAAATGCACCCGAGCAACCGGTTGCATTCCGCCACACGACCCACGTGGACACGCTGAAGATGAACTGTCTCTATTGCCACTTTTCCGCCAACCGCTCGCCCGACCCAGGTCTCCCCGCGGTCGGGACGTGCATGGGGTGTCACACCGTCATCGCGGGCAAGCCCGAAACGAAGGCCGAGATACAGAAGCTCGCCGCGTACTGGAACAAGAAGGAAGCCGTTCCATGGGTGCGCATTCACAAGCTCCCCGAGTACGTGCACTTTCCGCACATGCGCCACGTCAACGCCGGAGTCAGCTGCCAGACGTGTCACGGCGACATCCAGAAGATGAAGACCGTCTACCAGGCGTCCTCGCTCAACATGGGATGGTGCGTGAACTGCCACATCGGACAGTCGAATCCGCCGTTTCGCGCCCGCTACGATTGCGCGTCGTGTCACTACTAAATCCGATGATGATTCTTTCACGGTACTGCGTCTCTCGCTTCTCTCGAATCAGATGAGCGACCAGAGCCCGACGGGCGTGAAGCGCCGCGACTTTCTGAAGGTCCTCGGAGCCGGGACAGCTGCCACCGGCATGCTCGGCTGCGGATCGGAACAGGTCGAGAAGCTGATACCATATCTCGTATCGCCCGATCAAACGGTCCCCGGCGTCTCCACTTACTACGCGACGACCTGCCGCGAGTGCTCGGCCGGGTGCGGAGTCATTGCGGAGACACGCGACGGGCGGACGATCAAGCTCGAGGGCAATCCGGATCACCCGCTCAATCGCGGTGCCCTCTGCGCGCGCGGCCAGTCGGCGCTCCAGGGTTTGTACAATCCCGACAGGTATCGCGGCCCAATGGTGCGTCGCGGCGGAACGCTTGCTCGCGTTACCTGGGAAGAAGCTTTGCAGCTTTTCTCTACCAGGCTCGGAGAACTGAGAAGCCGCGGCGGCGCCGCGGGCGCCGCCTTTATCAACCAGCACGAGACGGGAAGCTTTCCCGGGTTTCTCGATTCCTGGCTCGCGGGCTTCGGGATGCCCGCGCATCTGAGCTATGATGCCCAAGCCGATCACGCCGTCGTCGCCGCCAACCGGCAGACGTACGGAACGGCGTGGCCGCGCCTCGATTTCAAGGCGGCGAGACTGATAGTTTCGTTCGGCGCCGATTTCCTCGATACCTGGGGAGCGGTCGTGCCCCAGCAGCTCGACTTCGCCGACGCCCGCGCGGACGCGGAGCGAGCGCCTCGCCTTGTCTATGTTGGACCGCGACGGTCGCTCACGGGACTCAATGCGGATCAGTGGATCGATTGCCGCCCCGGCAGCGAGATCGCGATCGCCCGTCTGCTTGCAGGCCAGGGGTCCGCCGAGCAAGCCGCCAGTGCGAGTGGAGTGAGTGCATCGGTTCTCGCGGCGTTCGCCTCGGAATTCTCGGGCGCCGCCCCGAGCATGGTGCTAGCCGGTGGTGGAGGATCCGCCGGCCTCGAGCTGGCGCTCGCGGTGAACGCAATCAACCAGTCACGCGGAAACGTCGGCGTCACCATCAAATCGGCTGAAGGCTACCTTGGCTTCGAGCGGATGGCGGCGCCGGCGGAATTGCGCGCGCTGGCCGAGCGCATGGACACCGGGTCGGTCCAGATGCTCATGGTTCGTGGAGCAAACCCGGCCTTCACCCTTCCAAAAGCAGTCGGGTTCAGGGAGGCGATGGCGAAGGTCCCGTTCAAGGTCAGCTTCTCAAGCTATCCCGACGAAACGTCCGAGCTCGCCGATCTCATTCTCCCCGACCATCACCCGCTCGAGCAGTGGGGTGACGCCGAGCCGCTGCGGGGAACGCTGTCGCTGCAGCAGCCGACGATGGACCCGGTGTTCGACACCCGCGCGACGTCCGATGTGCTGATCGCGGTGGCGAAGAGAGATCCCGGCGCGGCGGCGCGGTACACGACTCCGGACTATCGAAGCTGGCTCGTGAGCCGCTTTCCGGGAGGCGCCGCTGGACTGACTGCCGCACTGCCGCGAGCGCTCGCATCGGGAACCATCGGTGGCTCTGATGCCTTGCGTCCGATTCCTGCGGTTCGTCTTGCCCCGCCTCCCGAGCAATCGGGCGGTGACATGTACCTCGTCGTCTATCCTCACCCTCTCATCGGCGACGGACGCGGCGCGAACAAGCCGTGGCTTCAGGAAATCCCCGATCCGGTCACCAAGATCTGCTGGCAGACAGTCGCGGAAATGCACCCGGCTACCGCTGACCGAATGGGAGTGGAAAACGGCGATCATGTGACGGTCCGCACCGCGGCGGGAAGCATGACACTTCCAGTCCTGCGGTACCTCGGCACCCAGCGGGACACGGTCGCGATTGCGACGGGCCGCGGGCATGCGCACTCCGGCCGGTACGCCAGGGCGGGGCTGAATCCGCTCGAGATTCTGCCGGCATACGAAGATCGCGCCGGAGGAATTGCCTACTCCTCCACCAGGGTGCAGGTGACGAAGGCGGCTGACCATTCGCACATCGTTACGACGGAAGGCTCGGCGCGCCAGCACGGACGTGGAATCGGCCGGGCGGTCACGCTCGCGGAGCTGCGTACCAGCGGCAGTGCGGGGGCCCACGGCACCGGAGCCGAGCACGCGGC
>JBGTEZ010000300.1:0-4845 GCA_041747535.1 Gemmatimonadaceae bacterium | reverse complement strand
GAGTCGAGGGCCGCGTCGGCCCAGTCGAGCGTGACGTTGTGCGTCAGCGTCATGTAGCGCGCGCCGAGGTCGTAGAACGAACGCAGAGCGCCGAGCGAGTTCTCGATTGCGTGGCCCCCTTCCATGCCGATGAGCGAGCCTATTTTCCCCTGCTTGAAGCTCCGCCTGATGTCGCCCGACGTGAGTGCGAGCGTGAAGCGTTCCGGATATTTCTCGATTATTCTGCGCGCGATGTCGATCTGCTCGAGCTGCACTCGCGCAAAGCCGGAATCCCGATATTCGCCGGGGATATAGACCGACCAGAACTGCGCGCCGATGATTCCCGCCCGAAGCCTCGCCAGATCGGTGTGACCCGGTGTCCGGCGGCGGAGATCGTAGGCATCCACATTTCCACGGGCAACGGAGTCTTCCCGGATGCGCCACGGCAGATCGTTGTGCCCGTCGATGAGAGGGGTTTGCCGGAGTATGCGCGTCGCGCGCGCGAGGTCCCTCTCAGTGGCCTGGGCGTGGGCGTCGGCGAGACCAAGGGTCGAGATGAGCAGTAATGCGGGAACGAGAGCGGTTGCCGCCCGTGTCACGCGCGCGAGGTGTGTATGCATCGGGGTAAGTTAGGCGGTGAAACGACTTACGGGCTGGGCGGAGCCGCACCTGCCGCGGGACCGGGGGGTGAGTCGAGGAGCTCGATGGCGAGGGCACTGTCGTCATCGAGCACTACCAGCCTGATCGGGTGCAGCCATTGCAGCCACGGCATCATGCCTCCGGCATCGTCGCGAATCAGCTGGGAATCGATCCCATTCGCGTCCAGAACCGCTTGAGCCACATAGGCTTCCACCTCGTTTGCGAATGTCCTGATCACTTGCGTTTTCGCCATTCAGATCCCGCGACTGGTTGATTCAATCTGTATCGGGTGCTGCTTCGGCGCACCCCGCTGCATATTACGTTACTGTCGCGCTCGAGATTTCAGCGCGGATTGACTGCCGGCCATGGCACGCCATCTGCCCGATTTCAGGTTCCGCATTCCCCCGCGAAAAAATGACAACCCGCACTAACCGCTCTGCCCCGCTGTTTCGTCCCGCGCTCCTACTGGCTGCCCTTCTCCTGGCTTGCAGTGCCGCTGAAGAAAAGGAGGCGACACCGGTGGTTCAGGACACTATGCTGCTTCACGATCTCGCCCAGGCCAACCGCAATACCGCGGCGACCGACATGGATACAACGATCCCGGTGGTGGTGAGATCGCGGACGGATGGGGAAGTGGATGGCACGGTGGCGGTTCAAGGGGGCCCGGGCAACGCCGGTCAGATTTTGACTCCTTCGGGGAATCAGCCACGGATCGCTCCGCCTCGGCGCGCGCGCGATGCGCCGGCACCGTCCCAGGTTCCTACGAGGGACGACATCAATCCTGCTTCGGGCGATCCGTGCGATTCGCGGGCCGCGGATGACCAGCGCACCTGCCTCAACCGCTCGATCGCGCGTGCGGATGTGAATCTCAACCGGGTTTACGGTGAGCTTACATCTCAGGCGCGCCTTTCAGGCGGCAGCGAGCTCGAGGAAAGATTCCGCCAGCAGCAGCGTGCCTGGATCATCACGCGTGACGAGGAGTGCCGTCGCCAGACCCGGAGCCAGGAGGGTGAGCTCTGGGCGCGAGTGCGCGCGCGCTGTCTGGCTGATTATTCCACGCGGCGCACGGCGCAGCTGCAGGGAAGTCTGAACAGTCTCCGCGGGCAGTAGGGACCGACCACTTCGTCGGTCCCCTGCTCGCGCGGGTTCCGAGCTTAGCGGGACGCCGCTCTCGCCGGACCGGACGCGCTCACGATCGCCCGACCCTGGAGCAGTCCATCGATCTCGGCGGCAGCAACCGCGCGTGGACCGATCCATCCGTCACCCACATGCCGCGTCGGCACGGTGACGCCGGCGATTCCGCCCGTCGGACTGATCTCGACGACGGCGCTCGCGTCTACCTTGCCTTTTTCACCGCTGTTGATGACGAGCACCCAGCGTCCCGAAGCGGGACGCTGCCACCTCACCACGTACATCCCCGCCTGTGAGCCGGGGCGGATGTCGAGGCGCATCGTCTCCCTTTTCCCGTTGACGACGCCCTCAGCGGTTCCGGTGACGGTCCTCGCCAGCAGATCGCCGTGATGATAGGTGCGGACGGTGAGGAAGCCATCCCGCGAAGCGCGATCGAAGGGATTGGCCGGGTACTCGATTGCGATCCACGGCGGTCCGGCCAGCGCGCTGCTGAACGCGGTGAGTGTGAGCGCTGAGGCGAGCATTACGGTGCGAAGCAGTGTCCTGGTCATGATCGATCTCCTGAAGAAAGTTTTTCCGCCCCTACGATGCCGCTCGCTCTCGCCGGGTTTGAATGGCGCTCAGGGAGATTGTCTGATGGTCACGCCACCCTTGAACGTCCGCACGTTCACCTTCGCGCCGCCGGCTCCGGTTTCGGTCGTCAGCTCCTGTCCGCGCCCGAATCGGCCCGCGAGGGCTCGCGTCCGGGAGACGCGGTTGTCGATCTTCCCGGCAATCGTGACGACGGCGAATGACGCGTTCGTCTTGTCGGGTACCGCTATGTCAACCGTGCCCGCGTGGGTATCGAAGTCGAAGGCGCCGCTGCGATCCAGCTGCCCGGCAAAGGTGATGTTCCCCGTGACCGTCTCGATCCTGGCGCGCTCGAACGAGCCACCCTCGACCCGGATGGCGCCACTGACGGTGGACAGTGCCGCGTCGGCGCTCGATCCGCGAAGGGTGATCGCACCCGTTGCGCTCTTGGCGCGAACCCAGCTCGGAGATCCGGTGACATGGATGTCGCCATCGATTGCCTCCGCATTCAGCTCACGAGGGTTGCCCGTCACATCGATCGTCCCGCTCACGACGTAGAGATCTAGCCCGCCCGTGACTCCGGTGACATCGATGTTCGCCGTCGCGGTTTTCACCCACAGCCTTATCCGGGCGGGCACCCAGATCTCGAGCCTCGTCGGCTTCGGATTCCGCTCGTTGCTCGACTCGATGAACATCTTCGCGCCGGTGTAGCCGCCGCCCATGTGAAACTCGTCTCCTTCGCCGAGCGTGGCGCGAACGAGAACGGTGTCCTTGTTCCAGCCGTGAACGATGACGCTTCCCACCATGTTGTGAATGCGGAACGCGCCCTCCATGCCGAGGGCTTGCCTGCGCTCGATCTTCTTCTGCGCCAACGCCGGTGTCGCGAGCGCGAGAAGGGCGAGAAGCGTGACGCTGATGCGTATCTTCAAGGTCAGCTTCCCCTCGTCATCTCGGTGCTGCGCCTGAGCAGGTCGACCTTCTGCCGGTAGCTGGCGGACAGCATCTCGATCAGCACTCTGTTCGCCGGATCGCGTGCGAGCGCATTCCGCGCTTCGAGGATTGCCTCATCGATGGTGCGGAGACTGGCCTTTAGCTGCGCTACCGTTTCGGGCGCCAGCTGATGCTGCTGGCTGTCGAGCAGCTCCTGGAGGATGCTCGCGGTGCGGAGATAGTTGTTCTCTTCGACGGTGAACGCGGCGAGGCTGGCGGGCGTCTCGCCCGTCGAGCGCGTCGCGGTAGAGTTCGGCGATGCCGCGGCCTGCCCCCGGTCGCGCGTGACGTACAGATAGGTAGCACTGGACGAGACCGCTGCGACGACCAGTACCGCCGCTGCGGCCGTGAGCGGACGCCACCAGATTCTCGCCGAAGGAGCTCGCCTAAGTACGACCGCATCGCGCTCGATTGCCTGCCTGACGTTCGACCACGCATCGGCCGGAGGATCGATCGCTTTCGGGAGCGCCGACGCACGAGCCAGTATGTCCTTGATGCTCTCCACTTCGGCACTGCACAGCTCGCAGCCCGCGATGTGCTCAGCCACCGGCGCGCGGGCGTCTTCGGTCAGCTCGCCCGTTACGTAGTCTTCCACCAGATGCTTGATCACGTCGTGTGTCACTTCTCCAACCTCTCTCTCAATAGCCTGCGTGCCCGGTGCAGCTGCGCTTTCACCGTTCCGACCGATACGCTCAGCTGCGCCGCGATTTCCTGGTGCTGATAGCCTTCAACATCGTGCAGGACGAAAGCGAGCCGGGCGCCCTTGGGCAGCGAGGCGATCGCCTTCTCCATGTCCATCTTCAGCTCGATTCCACTCGCTCGCGCCGCTCCGGGAAGCCGGCTCGTATCGTCCATTGGAAGAACGCGCCCCGTTCGCCTGCTGTCCGTCCTGGCGTTCTCGAGCAGCGTGTTGACCGTCAGCCGGTGGAGCCAGGATGAGAACGCCGAGTCACCGCGAAACGTGTCCAGCTTTCGCCACGCCCGGATGAACACATCCTGCAGCAGCTCGGTCGCGTCGTTGGAATCGCCGCCGACCAGCCGCAGGCAGAGCGCGTACGTTCGGCCCGAATGCTCGCGATAGAGCAGCTCGAATGCGTTGACATCGCCCGCTTGCGCGCGCTTGATGGCGTCCGGCCCCTCCGGCGTGCGGGCAATGTCAGCAACCAGCGCTACTCTCGTCATCTGAAGTCGCAATATGACGCCGGCTGCGGGCCAAAGGTTGGAATGCCTCGTTTGCTCCGTTTGGATCACTGTGCCTGGGGAGGCGGTGGTGTGCTCTTCGGCGCTACGCTCGCTCGGGCGGAGCCGGGTACTACGCTCGCGCCAGCTTTGCTGGCACTCGCCCGTCTCCTTGGTCGCTCGCTTTGGAAAGCGCCTGCGAGCACACCCCCACCTCCCCAACAAATGTCGCAATCGCGGCAGCGCATCGCGCTGCATCCCCGACTTTCGCCCGCTTAGTCAGTCACGCGGGGATGCCGAGCTACGCTCGGCGCGCTACGCGCACAGCGTTACAGAACAGCGGTCTTCTGCGCTGAA
>JBGTEZ010000299.1:0-9436 GCA_041747535.1 Gemmatimonadaceae bacterium | reverse complement strand
ACGATCACGACCTCGGGCGACTCTCTGACCACCTCGGTCCATTCGATGCGCACTGAGTCGCCGCCGATTCTGCCGAGTTCGTCGCGCCCTCCCGCCAGCGCAATCATCTCCGGAACCCAGTGCCCCGCACAGAAAAGCGGCTCGGTCCACTCGAGGAAAGTAATTTTCCGGGGAGCAGCTCCGCGCACCGCCGCGGCAACTGCCTCGATCCGCTCCCGATTTGCCCTGACGAGATGCGTCGCCTCCCTCTCGCGCCCGATCGCCTGGCCGACCGCAACGATGTTCTCATCGATCTCGGCCAGGCTTCGCGGAGTGAGAAACAGGATGTCGGGCTGGACGTTGAACTTTCTCACTGCGCGCGTGAGCTCATCGCCGGACGGCGCACAGACGCGACAGAGGTTCTGCGTGAGAATCACATCCGGACACAGCTTCTCCAACAACACCTCGTCGATCGCGTAAAGCGAATCGCCGGTGCCAAGCCGCTCAGCGACGGCCTGATCGATCTCCGCTGCGGACGAGCCGTCCAGGTCGATCGTGGGTCTGCTGACGACCGGCAATTTCTGCACTGACGCGGGGAAATCGCATTCATGTGAGCGCCCGACCAGGGCATCGCCGGCGCCGAGGGCGTGGACTATTTCCGTTCCAGCAGGAAGAAAGGAAACGATACGCGGCAATGTCCCGGAGTTTGACACTCCCCAACTTAATCGGCTCAGCGCGCGAGCCTGGCCCTCGCCTCTCTCGCTCGCTTTGCGAATGCAATGGCATCCGCGGGAGCGAAGCTTTCCATCAACGGCGTATTGCCGATCGACGTATCGCGGAACACTTCCTTTCCGCCTTTGGCGCGAATGAGCTGGAGCCGGCCGTCAGCGTATTTAGCGTCGCCCATGTCGCGCAGATGGTATGCGATACCGTGGTCGAACAGTGGCTGGAGCGCTCCGAGCGCCATCCGCGCCAGGAGGCGGCTGACCGCACCCTGAATCGTGTCGGTCGTGGCGCGCGAGTTCATCCGCGCCAACCCATGGTCCGTCATCTGCGCGACGATGGTGGTGTCCATCAACAGCAGCGCAGCCGTCCCATCGCGGCTCACGATCGCAAAGGCAGACTGCGCCGCACTCTGTCGGTCCACCACGTGGGCGACGGAATCGGGAACCTGGATGTTGACTCGCACGGAACCCTTTTCCTGTGCGCCAAGCGGAAGCGCGACAGCAAGCGCGAGTGCGGCTGACATGTGGCGCACGGAATTCCGGCAAAACATCATCTGTGATTCTCCGAAGAAATGTTGGTTTCGGTTCCGTACGGCAGTGGTCAGTCTAAGTTTCCTGATATCCGCGATTTTTTCAATGGAGTACCCCATGCATCGTCGTCTGGCGGCTCTCGTGCTCGGCTCGGTCCTGCTTCCGCTCGCTCTGTTGCCCGCACAGGGACCACGTCCCAGCGCCGCCACGATTGCCCGCGCGGTCGATTCGCTCACTGCGCAAGCTGTCGCTGATACTCTGGCACCGGCCCTGGGTGTCGCCGTTACGATGGATGGGCGCACGATCTACGCGAAGTCGCACGGAATGGCGGACGTAACGGCGGGAATTCCGGCGGACGACCGAACGCTGTGGTACCTGGCTTCCACCACCAAGTCCTTCACCGGAATCGGAATCGCGCTGCTCGCCGACAAGGGAGTGCTGCGATTGGATGCACCGATCACCAGTCTGTTGCCAAACGTGAAATGGCATCCAGACGTCCACGCAGATTCGTTGACGCTCGCGCGCTTTCTGTCGCACACGCACCGGGTCGCTGATAACGCAATCGTCACGAGTGCCGCGTTCACCGGGTCGATACCCGAAGACAGGTGGCCGTCGCTGGTTTCACTTGCGGGCAGGATGCCGACCGAAGATCTCATTTACACCAACTTCGGTTACAACGTGGCCGCGATGGTAATCGACGCCAAACGCCCGGAGGGCTGGAAGCGGTATCTCGAGCAGAGCGTGCTCTTTCCCGCCGGTATGCGTGAGACCTACGCGCGCGTCTCCGGTCTCGACCCGCGACGCGTCGCGAAGCCGCACCGCTTCCGGGCGAGCGGCCGTTATACCACGGAGACGTTCTTCAAGACCGACGCGACAATGAATTCCGCGGGCGGCCATCTGGCTACGCTGAGCGATCTCGCGCGCTGGACGATCGTGCAGATGGACAGCGGAGTCATCGATGGCAAGCGGATTTTTCCAGCGCGGGCCGTCGCGCTGAGCCACCGTCTGATCGCAAAGCACACGCGCGACCAGTCAAAGCGCTTCGCGTACTTCGACCGTGAAGGCTGGGGCGCAGGCTGGGACATCGGGAGCTACGAAGGCGAGCCAATGGTCAGTCGCTTTGGAAGCTACGATGCAACGCGATCGCACCTGTCGTTTCTGCCCCGGCGCCGGATCGGCGTGGTGGCGATGTCGTCCGGTGGTCCTTCCGCCGTAACGGATGTCCTCGCGGCATTCGTCTACGACCTCGAGGCTGGCCGTCCAGATGCACGGGAGCGCGCGGAGACCCGGATGGCCGAGTGGAGAAAGCGGTTTGCCGATTCTCGGAAGAACATTGTCACGCAGGATTCAACTCGCGCCGCGCGTCAGCTGGTGCCACTTGGACGCCCGCTATCGGATTTCGCAGGGATCTACGAAGAGCCTGCATTCGGCAAAGTCGAGATCACGGTCAACAACGGGCGGCTGGAGTACCGGTGGGGCGCGCTGTATGGACCGGTGGAGATCTACGATGCTACGAAGTCGCAGTTCCGGATCGAGACTGCGGGGTCGGGGAATGTGATGACATTCGCGTTTGACAGCGGTGGAACAGCGCGAACGCTCGAGGTGCGGGGAACTACTTTTACCCGACGCCGTTGATCCGCGAGGCGATAACTACGCGTTGTGTGTTTTGCGTAACTGTTTTGCGTTGATCCGTCGCACGAGCGGTCTTACGGAACGACGCATCACGGCAACACACAACGCGCAACGCGCAGTCACTGTCTCCGCTTCTAGAACCGCGCTCTCATCCTCAGGCCGACTCTCGTTTCGCTCGGAGATACGATCACATCCGGGGCAAACTGTGCATCACTGATAAGCTTGTCCTTCGATGCCGGCGCCGAAGTGCGCGCATTCGACCTCGGGTTAGAGAAAAGGCCGCGAAGGCTCGCAAGCACCGCGACCGAGCCCACAGCCACGTTAGCTCTCGCAACTTTGCGGTCACCGTAATCATCCCAGTGCGCGCCACCTGCAACGATCGTCGCGGCACCCGCCAGCAGTCCGGCCGCGCCGCTCACGCGGCTCGGCGAGAACAGATTGAAGCCGAGGGTGCCGAGTGACGAGCCGCCAAGGCCGACGGACAACGCGGCGTATTCACGGCTAACCCGATTGTATGGGGGAGATTCGGGGTCGATGACACAGCATCCACCGCCATCGTAAGCGGGCTGAATCCGCGCCGCTTCGGCGACGCTCAGGCCTGATTGCTCGAGCCAAGCCACGAGCCTGCGGTCATCTGTGAGCGCCGGGATGTAAGCGTTGTTGCGCGTCTTCGCAATGTGATCGACGATGTCCCCCCGACCCGAGCGGTCAACGAGATACGCCATCGCGCAGTGCGTTCCGTTTGAGTCGCGGAAGAACGGCACCGACTGGTCGAGGAACTTGTCATTCAGCGGAAACCGGCCGGCGTCGCGGTACTCCTCGAGCCACGCAATGAGCCTGGCGCGGCTGGCGCGCTGCGACGCCGAGAGGTGCGATACATCGCGCATACGAAGCTCGGTGTCCACCGAATCAAAGTGCGCTCGCAGGCGCGCGGCCTCGGAGCGAACGTGCAATTCATGCGGACTCAACGGACGGTCAGCACGCCAGGCTGCCGCAGAGAGAAAGAGTGTAGATGCCGTGGTCACCAGAATGACGGAAACACGTTTCATGTTGCCTCCAATGGCTATGACGAGGGGCGAGGCTAAATGCCTCCGCCTCCAACCCTCAACATTGGGCGGTGCACACCACCGCGCCAGAGGGAGCTGGCTCAGCGCATAGTGGGTGAGGGAAACTCCCACCAAAAAACAGCACATCCCCGACGGACAGTGGCTCCAGGCCGTTGCACCTTCCCAATCATGGGATTCTACGAAGAAGAACCTCCACGTCACGGTCACCGCACTCCGGCTGATCTTGCCGAAGACGAAATCCTTTCGTCGCTTCACGGGAATTTCTGCCGGATGCCGGCAACTCTCGAAGAGACTGAAGCCACGGCCGGGACCGCAATGCGCGCCTTGGACAAGCGTCGCACTCACCGGGCACGAGGGTAATCCCATCCAACCACAAGCGAACCTGAACCCGGCATGGTTCCTCGGGCCAAAAGGCGAGAACGAGGACCTCCTAACGGAGCTGATCAGCTCCGCGCTGGAGGAGCACATTTCCTGGCGGCGCGGTTTTCATCCCGAGGATCCTTCACCGTTGATGGTGGATACGAGGTCGGCTGAGTTCACGCGCTACGCGGCGGACCTGAAGCGTCAATTTTCATCCCTGTTGAAGGATTTGCGCTCGAGCGTCCCAAGCTTCCATGGGCGCTACAACGGGCACATGCTTTCCGAGCAGACGATCGCCTCGCAGGCCGCGTATTTCGCAGCGATGCTCTACGACCCGAACAACGTGTCACCCGAGGTGTCGCCGGTGACGACGCGGCTGGAAGAAGAGGTCGCCGCTCAGCTGGGGCGCATGATCGGATACGATGTTGAAACGAGTTGGGGGCATCTCACATCTGGCGGCACCCTCGCGAACTTCGAGGCGCTCTGGATCGCTCGAAATATTCTCTATCACCCTGTCGCGGTCGCTCTCGCCGCGCGAGATCTCGGACTAAACGTACCCGTCTCTCTGCCCGACGGATCAATTGGCAGGATCGATCAACTCGAGTTATGGAAGCTGCTCAACATCACCACGTCCTCTTCCCTCGATTTGTGGGATCAGTTGTGGGCATCGGCTCCGATTCGGGAAGTGGCGATGGCGTTGCGGAATCGGTCCCTGGCGACGCTCGGCTATCAGGACTACACGCGAAGCCTTGCCTCCGAGTTCGGTGACCCATTGTCTCCGGGCGTGGTGCTCACGTCGGCGACCGGACACTACTCCTGGGAAAAGATTCTCCGCGCGCTCGGCGTTGGATCCAATCAGCTCGTCCTGGTTCCCGTCGATTCGCGCTGCCGAATGGACTCACAGGCGCTCTGGGAGTTGATCGTGTCACTAACCGCGGCGCGCACGCCGATTATGGCGTGCGTGAGTGTCTGCGGCACAACTGAGGAGGGTGCCATCGACCCGCTCGCCGAGATTCTGTCCGTCAGGCAGCGCGCCGAGCTCGAGCTCGGCGTGACGTTTCACATTCACTCCGACGCGTGTTATGGCGGATACGCCGCGTCCATCACGCGTGGGGTCGATGGATCCCGGCAAACGCCACAGGAAATCCGGGCGGCGGTGGGTTGCCCATCATGGCCAGCGGACAATCTCGTAAAATCCATTTGTGCGTTGGAAGACGCCGACTCGGTGGCCATCGATCCGCACAAGCTCGGGTATGTGCCTTACCCGGCGGGGGCATTCCTGCTCAAGGACAAACGAGGACGCGAGCTCGTCGCGATTGATCCGCCGTATCTCTCTCTCGAGAAACAATCCCAGGTTTCTGAGCGGCCGGTCATCGGTCGCTTCATCTTCGAAGGATCGAAACCGGGAGCCTCAGCGGCCGCGGTGTGGATGAGTCATAAGACAATACCACTGGATATCGGCGGTCACGGGCGTCTCATCGGGACTACCGCGTTGGCTGCGCACCGTTTTCATGCCGAGCTTGGCAACGCGGATTTCCGTCCGTTCAGGGTGATCCGTCTTCCGGAGCCCGATCTCAACATCATTTGTTTCCTCGTCGCACACGATCAACTCGACGTTTGCGCCGTGAACGAGCTGAACGAGGGAATCTACGCTGAGCTGAGCACGGGTCGCGAAACCGCGCCCGATTACATGATCACGAGAACCCGGCTGACATCCCCTGCCTACGACGGGGCTATTGGACCTCTCTTGTCTTCACTCGGCCGATCAGCGAAGACCTATTGGCTGGAGCACGGTGACGAGGGACTCGTGGTGCTGCGGGCAACGATCATGAACCCGTTCGCTTCCGAGCTCAAGCCGGACCATGTCGCAGGTTTGATCGATGCGGTTCGGCAGGCTGCACACCGGGTAATCGCAACGGCCACGCAGCGCGCGTCTTTCGGGAATTCCCCGACTAGCAAGCTCCTCGAAACGACTCTAGCTTAGCCTGGGCCTTTCGCGCCTTCCGCTTGCAAGGGACTCTTTGGAGCACTCATGGCCGATCCTTCCGCCCCTCCGATCTTTACTTACAGTCGCATTGCGTTCTGGGTGGTCATCGCCCTGATGGCCACGTCCGCTCTCTACGCTGTGTGGGTTGCCATCGCCAACTGGAGTGCAATCACCGTCTGATCGCTACTGCGCCCGACTGACCGCCGTACTTCTCGCCTCTTTGGAGTAGGTGATGACGAAACGACATACCCGCCTCTTCTTCATTGGCGGCACGCTACTGTTCGCAGTCATCTTCCTTGTCCTGACCGTTGACAGCCACCGACAGTTCGGAACTCTCACCAACGCCGATCGCATCACCCCAGCGGTCAGCGAGGGAAAGGACGTGTGGCACCGAAAAAATTGCGTCAACTGCCACACGTTGCTCGGCGAAGGCGCCTATTACGCTCCGGATCTCACGAAGATCACCCAGCAACGTGGGGTGCCGTACCTCACGGCCTTTCTCAAGAATCCATCGCAGTTCTATTCGGAGCGGGTGCATCGGCGATTGATGCCTAACCCCAATCTCTCCGACGCCGAGATCGCCCAGGTCATCGCATTCCTCGACTGGGTTTCGAATATCGACAATGCCGGCTGGCCGCCGCGGCCAATCCTGGTTTCCGGGAGTGCGTTTCCGAGCGCAGAGGTGCAGCCGACAACCGCAGGTGCTGCCTCCAACGACCCAATCGCTCTTGGAGAAATGGTCTTTCGGAGCACGCCTCCCGGCTGCGTCGCTTGTCACTCAACCATCGCCGGGACAACGCTTGCCGGGCCGTCGCTCGCCGGGATCGCCTCTCGTGCCGAAGGACATATCGGACATTCCGACTACCGTGGCACCGCAATCGACGCAGCGGGCTACATCCGCGAGTCGATTACCACGCCAAGTGCGCACGTCGTTCCTGGCGCGATGTACTCCGCCGGCGGTCGATCCTTCATGCCCGACAACTTTCGCACAACCCTCACTCCGAAGCAGATCGAGCAGCTCGTCGCCTATCTCCTCACGCTCCCCTAGGAGGGTCGCAGTATGCGTTTTCGCTCACAATGGGTGGCGTACCCGTATTTCGCTGTGGCTCTCCTGCTCTTCGGACTGCAGATGGTGTTCGGGCTGCTCAGCGCCGTCAAATATCTCGGGCCCGACCCTCTGATCAACTTGCTCCCCTTCAACGTCACCAAGGCGATTCACACGAACCTGCTCATTGTCTGGGTCCTCACCGGCTTCATGGGCGCCACCTACTACGTAGTACCCGAAGAGTCCCGCACCGAGATCTACAGCGAGCGGCTCGCCTACTGGCAACTCGGTCTCTGGACCACACTCGGCGTGGTGATCGTCGTCGGCTACGTCTTCGGTTGGACGGCGGGGAACAAGCTCCTCGAGCAGCCGTTCCCGCTCAAGCTCGGCATTGTCGTGATCATGCTGATGTTCCTTTTCAACATCCTCATGACCATCCGGAAGGCCGGGCGATGGACCACCACCGAGGCGGTGCTCGTGGCGGGACTCGGACTCGCGGCGCTGCTCTATCTCCCCGCGCTCCTCCAATTCCACAACTATACGGTGAGCATCTTCTATCGCTGGTGGACAATTCACCTCTGGGTCGAAGGCGTCTGGATGATGATTCAGGGCGGGCTGTTGGCTTATCTGCTCATTCGACTCTCGGGCGCGGACCGGGAGATGATGGAGAAATGGCTTTACGTCATCGTCGGGTTGGTGTTCATCGCCGGCATCCTCGGAACAGCACATCACTACTACTGGACGGGGGTGCCCAAATACTGGCTTCCGATTGGCGGCTTCTTCAGCATGCTCGAACCACTCGCCATCTTCGTCATGGCCATGGCCGCCTACTCCGCGATGCGCCGTTCCGGATTCGCGCACCCCAATAAGCTTGCCATCCATTGGACTATCGGGAGCGCGGTGTTTACCGCGTTCGGTGCAGGGCTGCTGGGATTCGCCCACACCTGGCCCTCGGTCAACAAGTGGACGCACGGCACGCTCATCACCGCAATGCACGGTCACTCCGCATTCTTCGGTGCATACGTAATGATCAACCTCGCGATCATCACCTACACAATGCCGCACTTCACGGGGCGCGCGAATGAGGCCAAGGAAAGCGCGCTCGGATACTGGGCGTTCTGGCTCATGATCGGCGGGATGTTCGGGATGACGCTCGCTTACGCCACCGCGGGTATTGCGCAGGTGTATCTCGAGCGCATCATGGGCGTGGGCTACCTGGACACCCAGCAGAAGATTCAGGTTCACTTCCTGATGCTGATAGGCACCGGCATCATCTTTACCGCGGGTGTCGCCGCGTTCATCTGGGACTTCTTCCGCCAGGCGCCGCTGCGCGCGCCGCCAATAGACCTAGCCACCGAGTCGTCCTCCACCGCACCGCTGACCGCCTGACATGGCTCTTTCGTCGCGCTCGGATGATGGACTACGAGTGGTCCCCCCCGCTTCACGCCACGAAGGTGTCCGGTGGATGGAAGTTGAGCCTTACTACGTTCCCGGGGCCGACGAAATCGAGATCTTCGAGCGCTGCCACGCGCACGGTCTGGCCGTGATGCTGAAGGGGCCAACAGGGTGCGGCAAGACACGCTTTGTGGAGCACATGGCGTGGCGCCTCCATCTCCCGCTCGTCACGGTCTCCTGTCACGATGATCTCTCGGCGAGCGATCTCACGGGCCGTTATCTCGTGCGTGGCGGCGAGACCGTCTGGCAGGACGGGCCGCTTACGCTCGCCGCTCGACTTGGCGCGCTTTGCTACCTGGACGAGATCGTTGAAGCACGCCAGGACACGGTGGTAGTGATCCATCCGCTCTCCGACGACCGCCGCGTACTCCCCGTGGACAAGGCGGGTGAGCTGGTGCCGGCAGCGCCAGGGTTTCAACTCGTGGTCTCCTATAACCCGGGCTACCAGCACCTGCTCAAGGAACTGAAGCCGAGCACGCGCCAGCGCTTCGTCGCACTCGACTTTGAGTTCCTCGCGCCGGAGTCGGAAGCGGCGATCGTCGCACACGAGGGCCGCATCGATGCACCAACGGCGCGCTCGCTCGTGCAGCTCGGCGGCCGGCTCCGCCTCCTGCGGGACCGGGGACTGGCCGAGGTCCCCAGCACGCGGCTGCTC
>JBGTEZ010000298.1:0-2648 GCA_041747535.1 Gemmatimonadaceae bacterium | reverse complement strand
CGCGATCGCAGAGGGCTGTACTGTCAACGTCGTGGGAACGGCGATGACTGACGTTTGCCGGTCGATCAACAAGCTTCGCTTCAAGCTCCGGAGCGCGTATCCCTCTCTTTTCAAGCTCGAGCCCTACAGCATGGAGCTGACTGACGACGCCGAAACCGCGTCACGCAACATCGGCCACGCGTTCACGAATGACCCGGCGACGCCCGCAGGCGTGGCGGCGACCTACGCCTCGCTCCTCAACGGCACAGGCGCCGTCGACTACCGAGGCCCCGCGCAGCTCTCGGCCGCGTTCGCGGCCATCTTGCCGAACCCTTCGGCCATGCATGCGCGCGCCTATCTGAACGGAGTACGCGGCATGGAACGGGCGCGCGCCGACCTCAGTCTCGCCACCGTCTGCACGAAGGGCATCGCGGAGCTGATCACCGAGAACCCCATGGCGGTCCGGCAGTACCTGGTCGACGCCGCCCGGCGCGATCCCCGGGAGAAGGCGTTGGTCCAGCTCGCGCTTTGCAATACTCCGGGGTACGGCCTGATCCGAGGCTTCGCCTGCGGGAACATCATGAACACGTACTCGGAGCGCGACGACGATGACCAGTGGTACCAGCGCGTCGAGGGCGAGGCCATCAGCAACTACCCGTTCCGCTCCCACGTGAACTACGGTATTCACCGCGCCGGGACGAGGACTATGGTCACGCAGACCCTGAACCTCGTCGTCCAGCCGGGCAGCCCCACGCCGACCTCGCAGCAGCTCGCGACCTGGGGCCTCGGCGCGATGAGGCTCTTCAACGACGAGGCGAGGCGCAACGGCAAGCCGATCGACTTCATCATCAACGTCACCGCCGGCCCTCCGTCGAGCACCGCGGTGAACGTCAATTATCACCAGTGCTGGTGCAGCACGTGCGGGGCGGCGCTGCCCGCGCCCAATAACGTGCCGCCCGCGAAGAACACCTGCGGCGTCGCTGGCCGCATGATGCAGGCCGACTCAAGCAACTGGCACGGCGGAGTCGACCAGGCCACGGTCAACCACGAGATCGGCCACGCGATGGGGCTCGACGACGAGTACGTCGCCGACTACTACCCGTTCAACAGCGTGGGCGAGAGCGACTCGACGATGAACCAGAGCGGGCCGCGGCTCTACCCTCGGCATTTCGAACAGATCCTGCACCCTAACCGCTGTGATTGACGCACGCGCCTGACTCCTGAGTGCAAGGGCGGCCTTGGATGTACTCTTCCAGGGCCCGGATCTGCGCCGGAAGCGTCGGATGATGGCCCATGTCCTTACCGAGGTCGTTCATCTCCTCTATGGCCCGGTCCGGGCTCCAGCCGTTGTACTTCATCCGATAGTAGGCCGCGAGCCGGCCCGTGCGGTGGCAGCCGCACCCGCAATGAAACAAGATCTTCGTGCCCCGCTCGCGCGCCTGGGTCACCGACGCGTCGAAGCGGTCCAAGAAAGCCTTGGAGATGCCGGCGTCCGCGTTCAGCTCCTCGTTGAAGACGATCTTCGCTTCGGGGCAGATCCTCGCGAGCTGCGCTTGGTACTCCGCGCCCCAGCCGTTGAGCGCGTAGATCTCTCGCACGCCGAGCTGGCACCAGACTCCGAGATCCGCCTCGTCGGGTTGACCGCTGCGGTAGACCGCGAACTTTCCCCGGTCGTCCCCATCCACGAGGTGAAGGTTGTTGGGGTCGCTGCATCCCGGAGCGCCCGCGAGGATCGCGGCGCCGCTCAAAACCAAAAGACTTCTGATTCGAATTCGCGACACCCTCCGAGGTATAGGAATTTCAAAGGCCATGGCAAGCGGAAGAGTACGGATGTACCCGCGGGTTGTCAAGGACGCGATCCGTCGGTCCAGGATGCGGGATGTTTCGGGCTCTTCGGCGTGCAGGCTAAAGCCCTGCTCGTTGACACAGCGTTGTTCTGTGGGCAGTGCCGTTTCACTGAGGAGAGTTTGTAAAGTGAGAGGCTGCCAGAAAAGGGGGAGTTTGAGGGGCTCCCCTCTCAAGAACCCCTTTCCACCACGAACCACGGGCGGCACATCAACCTTTTCAGACAGTCTCTGGGGAGGATAGAAGGAATGATATGATCAACGTATGCCCAACAACCGTATTATCAATGCCTCTTTGAGTGTAGTGGAACGGGAGGATATCACAGATGCCAGATATCGACGGGGTGGGTTCGTCCAGCGAATCCTCGTCGCCACAGACCCGCGATCTGCGCATTGCGGCTAAAGGCCACTCGCTACTGTCATAGGGTGCGGCAGCTCACCCCCTATCGAATGGTCATAACGCGCCCCAAGTCGTGGCGGTGTCGAGATCTCCACCCGCAAAGTAGCGATCTTAGAGATCGAGAATCGCTTTTCTTGACACCTTTGCACGCGCCATCGACTACCTCGCCGAAACGCGCGACGCGCACACCCGAAATCGGATCGACAACGTGGGCGGCTGCAATTCGGTCTGGAGCCGATTTTTGCGAATCAACCTATATACAAACGTATACAAACGCTAAGGTGTGATCTCCAGCCCGATGACTCCCCAGTCAGTGAGTCCACCAAGGGTACCGTTTACCACCACCGTGGAGGCCGAAGCCACCGGCCTGTCCTCTACCGCGACGGAGGCGACAGTGCCCCCGCTGCCCTGGGCCCGCTCCACCC
>JBGTEZ010000297.1:0-12622 GCA_041747535.1 Gemmatimonadaceae bacterium | reverse complement strand
AAGGAGTGGAAATCTTCGGCGGACATCTTTCCGATGGAGTACGCCGACATCCTCGAGCGGCACCGCGTTCTGTTCGGCGAAGATCCGCTGGTGGGAATAAAGGTGAATCCCGCCGACCTCCGGCTCGAGGTCGAGCAACAGACCATGGGCGCGCTGCTCCACCTCCGTCAGGCGACGATGGGAGCGGGCGGCGACGGGAAGCGCCAGCTCGAGCTTCTCGAGAAGAGCTTGAGCACGCTGATGGTGATTTTCCGCGGTGTTTCGCGTCTCCAGGGGGATGTGCCCTCGCCTGATTACGAGGAGCTGACGAGGAGCCTGGCCGAGCGCGCCGGATTTCCGCCCGAGCCGTTCCTGAGGGTGATTCGCCACGTCCGCGGTACGGAGAAAATCCCGAGGGATGGTGCGGAGGCGATCCTGGAGCAGTACCTCGGGGCCATGGAGCGGCTGGTAACCTATCTGAACGCTTTCAGGCACTAGATTAGATCGAGTTCCAGGAAATCGAAACCAATCGAGGATTCGCCAAATGAAGATTCGCATGTTGCTCGCGCTTGCCCCGCTCACTCTGACGGGCTGCGGCTACAACAGGATTCAGCAGCTGGACGAGCACGCCGGTGCAGCGAAGCAGCAGATCTCGGTACAACTCCAGCGTCGCGCCGACCTCGTGCCCAATCTGGTGCAGACGGTGAAAGGGTACGCGGCGCACGAAGAAGCGGTGTTCACTAACGTCGCGAACGCGCGGGCGGGTTTGGCCGGCGCGATCCAGTCCGGTGATCCGGCGCAGATGGCGACCGCCAATGCGGGGCTCACCGGCGCGCTGGGGCGGCTGATCGCGATCGCCGAAGCGTATCCACAGCTCAAGGCGGATCAGGGCTTTCTGAGGCTGCAGGACGAGCTGGCGGGAACGGAGAATCGGATCGCGACTTCGCGCAACGACTACAACCAGGCGGTGCAGACCTATAACACCTACATCCGCACATTCCCGCAGGCGCTGACGGCGAAGGTGACGGGCGCGGGGCCGCGCACCTACTTCGAGGCCGCTCCCGGCAGCGAGGCTCCGCCGCAGGTGGATTTCGGGAACCGCACCACTCCGCCGGTGCCGGCACCGGCGAGGAGAACGACGCCCTAGAAACCTGAGTGGGAATCGAAACGACAACCAAAGTCATGAGTGATCAGTTTCAAAGCTGTGAGCTGCGAGCTTACGACTGACCACTCAACACTTCAGTTGCGGGTGCCGGGAAGACACGAGGGGCAGTGAATATCCACTGCCCCTCGTCGCATCAGTTCCCGCTGCGTCTCAGCTCCCGATCAGCGGATTATTCAGCCGCTCGGCCGACGGGAGAGGGAGGCAAACCTGGTTGCCATAGACGCCGCCGAAATGATATGGAGTACCGGCAGCGGGCTGAAGCGCGATCGAATACCTGATCACATCACCGAGATGATGGCTCTCGAGAAAAAGCTCCCGGCGGCGCTGATCGACGAGCTCGGCGAGGTACTCCGGCTGTGTCGTGCCGACGAAAGGAGCTTGGCCACCTCGCGCACGCGACGCGTTGATGATCGGCAACGCGGTGGCAAGACTGCCGGCGCGAATGTCTGTCTCGGCAATTATGAGTTGGGCTTCCTCGTACGTCGCCAGCGGAATTGGCGTCGACGCCAGAGTGTACTTGGTCTGGTAGAAGTGCTGCACTCCCGTGGCACTGGGCGATCCCACCGGCCCGGTGACGGGAACACGCGTGTCGGCCATGGTTCTGTACGGAGCGGCAACCGACTGGTTCCGGTTATTCAGGCTGTTTTCCAGGAAGACCCGGTTGCGCCGGCGCGTGTTGGCATCAGACGCGCTCACGTTTCTGACATAACCCGATGCAACCTGCTGTGCATCGGCTTTCGCTCCGGCGTAGTCCCCGCGATTCAGCCTGGCGCGGGCACGGCCGAGATACGCCATCGTGCTGATGCTCGTATTGTTGGAGGTCGTAGCCGCGGCGATTGCCTCTGAAAACCGCACTTCCCCGAGCCTGAAGACGCTGTCACGCTGAATCTCACCGCCATAATTCGGCGTGTTGTCGAGATTCATCGACGAGATCGCCATCGTGCAGAAGCCCTCGCCGAGGAGCACATACGCATAGCCGGCATAGGCGGCAGCGATCGCGATCAGGTTCGTGCGATTCGGAGGGACAGGTCCCACGGCGACCTGTGCGTCCGTCCAGCCATTCAGCAGGGCTAGGAGGGTTTCGTTCGACTGACGTGCCACCTGAAGAGGCGTATACACCCCGAGGTTGGTTTCGCAGGCATTGACGGCGTAATCGGAGTCATCCTTGGTGGTGTTGCGCCTGTCGTAGGGTGTGCGTGATGCGGTTTGCTGGGCATATGTCAACTCCTCGCCGATGAGGCCGCCTTCGACCGTATAGGAGCCAAACGCGCATTCGAAATCGGCAATGGCCCCGTCGGAAAGCACGATCGCGTTGGCGGGCGACCGGAACGGTTCGGCGGGAATTCTGCTGGCCGGCTCGACCTCGAGCGGGCTGTTCAGAGTGTCACAGGCGGTGGGGACGAAGATGACGCCGAGCACCGTCATCCACGCCATCCGTCGCGCAATTCGGTTCAACGAGGTCGTCATGATTGATTCCCGGATCGAAGATGTTTTAGGCACGGGTCACCAGTCCAGATTGATGCCGAGCACCCAGGACGAGAGCTGCGGGTTAGTGGTCTGTTCGAACTGACCGAAATTTCCGCCTCGTGTACCGCCCAGGAAAAAGGCTTCCGGCTCGAGGCCTGGGTAATCGGTCCAGGTGGCGAGGTTTCGGCCGGCGAGCGTGAGCACCGCGCGATTGAACCGGCCGAAGCGCGTGTTGATCGCGGGGAGCGTGTACGAGACGCTCACTTCTCGCAACTTCGTGAACGCGGAGTTGTTGATGTAGTAGTCGATGAGCGCGCCGTTCGATCGCAGCCCGGCGATGGTCTTCGGGTCGAACTCCAGCGGGTAGAAAAACTCGCGACAGCGGTTGAAGATTGCGCAGCGCGACCGCATGTTGCCGTCCAGCTTCAGAAAATCCCGCTTGAAATCGATCAGGCCATAGAACCGGAGCTTCTTCCACAGAGTGATCGTGCTGCTAAACGATCCCTCGGTCCCCGGCAATGATCTGCCCAGATACACCTCCGGCGCGTCGTCCGCGTTGCCGTATATGCCATCCGCGCCCGCGCAAACCATCGTGCCGCCTCTGGAGTCATCGCACAGCACATTCGGTATGTCCGGGGTTCCGTTGGGGAGCAGAGCGGCGCTTACCACTCTCTGCTCGAAGTAAGCCCCGATCGGATATCCGACCTGATGCTTGATCGCAAATCCGCCGACGACAAAGTCGGGTGTTCCAGTCGCACGCCGAAGCTCCAGAACCGCGGCCGGCGTTCCGAGACTCTCCACCTTGCTGGCGTTGGTTGCCAGGCCGAAGGTCATGTCCCAGGAGAATGCATCCCGCAGGACTGGCGTGCCGCGCACCAGCAGCTCGGTGCCGGAATTCCTGATCAGGCCGGCGTTGAACGGCTGGGTGTTGGGAAGTCCAAGTGAAGGAGCGATCTGGCGATTCAGAATGGCATCGAGAGTCTTCTTTCGGTACCACGAGAATTCCACTCCGAGGCGGTCATCGAGCGCACCGACATCGAACCCCATCTCGATTTCCTTGCTGCGCTCGGGTCCGAGATCAGGGTTGCCGATGAATTGCGGCGTCACTGTGGCCACGTCGCCGGGGCCGGTCGCGGTGGTGTAAGTCTGCAGTGCGGAGTACGTGAGCGGCTGCTTTCCCGACTCTCCGTAGGCGGCGCGCAGCTTGAGGGCGTTGAGGAAAGAGAAGCGCCAGAAGGGCTCTTCGCTCACCACCCAGCTGGCGCTGTACTTGGGATAAACCACCCGGTCGAAGTTCCTGCCGAAGGCGCTGTTGTCGTCCGCCCGGACAGCGGCCGTCAAAAACAGCCGGTCATTGAACCCAAGCTGTTCCTGCAGGAAGAAGCCGAGCGTCGCATCCTGCTCGGCATCGCCGGAAGTGGTCTTGTTGACGGTTGTCGAGGACAACGCCGTCAATCCGAGTGCCGGGAAGTTGGAGCCCTCGGAGTACTGGAAGCGGCTGGTGTTGCGGTAGTACTGGGCGCCGGCCGAGGTCGTGGATTTGATGCTGGGCCGCAGATCGTAAATCCCGGAGGCGGAATAGTCGAGCGTGTAGTAGTCGACCTGGCGATTCTGGACCGCGCGATAACCGCCGGACGTGAAGAAAACCTGTGTCAGCGAGTCGGCGCTTCGCGGCTCCAGCCAGTTGTCATCTTCCGTTGCCCGGTCGGTGCCCGCGCTCAGCCGGTGCTTGAACCAGCCGGCTGGCTGATGATTGAGCTGGACGCCGGCGGTAAAGCGGTTCACGCCCTGCCAGATCTGAACCATCTCGTCATACATCGTCGGCAGGGCGGAGTTGAAGCCGCGCCGGGGATTCGGCTGACCGTTGGCGAGCGGGACATTGTTTGCGGCGTTGGCCCAGATGGTTCCCAGTGTCCTGCCGCCACAGCCCGCCTCGCAGGGAAGGTGAATGTTGCCGTTCACGTAGCCCAGGTTGACACCCATGTTGAACTTGGCGGTCGGGATGACCGACAGGTTAAGCCTTCCCGAGTATCGCTTGACGGTGCTGGTGGGCTCGATTCCTTCGCTGTCCTCCAATCCCACGCCGGCGAAGTAGGTGAAGATGCTGGAGCCGCCGCTGGCGCTCATGTCGATCTCGCGCAACCCGCCGCTGGTGAAAACGGGAGTGCCCCTGGCGTTTTCCAGGTCGATGATGTCGATCGATACGGTGTCCCGATCCGCCGGCGCGCCACCGGGGCGCGGCACAGCGGCGTAATTCACCGGCCAGCGGCCTTCCGGGTCGCGGAGGTAGTTGCTTCCGAAGCGGCCCGCCAGGGTCCACCTCGGCGCGCCGGTAGTTCCCTTCTTGGTGATGATCTGGATAACGCCGTTCGATGCTTCGGTGCCGTAAAGGGTCGCCGCGGCGGGACCCTTGATGATCTCGATCGCCTCGATGTCATCGGGATTGATGTCGTTGAGGCGGGATATGGAAGCTGATCCGAACGACTGATTCGAGAAGCCGGATGACGGAGCGTTGTTTACTCTGACCCCGTCCACGTAGATCAGAGGCTCGTTGGAGAGCGACATGCTGGACGCGCCGCGGATACGGATTCTGGCTCCGGCTCCGACGTTGCCCGTCGCGCTTTGGACGATCACCCCGGGCGCGCGCCCGTTCAACAGGTTCTGGACGCTGTTGATTGGAGCGATCTCCTTTGCCTGGCTCGCGTTGATGGTCGTCACGGCATTGCCGAGCTCTCGCTTCGATTGCGTCCCCGCGGTGCCGGTCACGACCACCGCATCGAGGGCGACCGACTGCTCGCTCAAGGGGATTCGGAGGTTTGAATCTCCAACGCGGACCTGGCGGGTGTCCATCCGGTAGCCGATTCGCCGGACATCGAGGTTCGCCAATGATCCCGGGACCCCAGCGATCCTGAATCTGCCGCTCGCGTCCGTGATCGCGCCGAGGGTGGAGCCCTGGACGCTCACCCTCGCGTCCGGGAGGGGCTGGCCACCGGATCCGAGTACGACGCCAGCGATCACGCCTTCCTGCTGCCCCCGGGCATCTTGAGGGGCGATGAGCTGTGCGGCAAGCGCAAGAAGTCCGATGACAGCGTAACGACTTGTTCGCCGCGTACGATCGCGGAAAGACGGAGCGCGGATCATGTACACCCCCGGTGGTGGACGGATGTGGAGCGGGCGCGGAGGAAGTTGCGGGTCCGCTCGTGCAGTTGCGTGCCTATTCTATGGTCGGGGAACCGGGCTAGGCAAGGAAGATCTTTGCAGAAAGGATCTTCAGGGAGGAAGGAGGTTTTTCGAGGGTACCGGTGCTATTGACACCTCCTCGCCCGGCCCGTAGATAGGTAACCAAGGGATTCACCGCTGAGCCATTCCCAGTCTCAGCGAAGGCTTGCTGCATCAGCGCGGCGAGCTCCCAAAAAACCCAACGCAGGAGACAGGCGTGACAAGAATTCGTCCGTTCGTATTCTCACTGCTGATGCTGACTTTGTTCAGCGCCAGCGCCTTCGCGCAAAACCGGCGAGTAAGCGGCCGCGTTACCGTGGAAGGCTCGGGTGAGCCGCTCGCTGCCGCGAGCGTAAGCGTCGTTGGAACGACGATCGGCACGTACACCGACGACCAGGGTCGTTTTTCTCTGAGCGCTCCTGACGGCCCGATAACGCTGAGGGTCAGGCGTATCGGCTTCGCGCACAAGACTGCTCCAGTCGGAAGCGGCGATGCCGAGGTGGCCGTCGGCCTCTCGCGCGACGTTCTGCAGCTGGAGACGCAGGTCGTTACAGGCACGGCGACGACCGTCTCAAGCATCAATGCAGCAAATGCCGTGACGGTCGTTTCGTCGGAGCGGCTCAACAGGGTTCCGTCCCAGACGCTCGATCAGGCGCTGGCCGGCAAGGTTCCGGGCGCGCTCATCACCCAGAACACTGGGGCACCGGGCGGAGGAACGCAGATCCAGCTGCGCGGCGTCTCCACGATCAACGCCGGATTCCAGCCGCTCTACGTCATCGACGGCGTAATCGTCGACAACTCGTCGATTCAGAGCGGACTCAATACGATCAGTCAGGCCTCACGCGCCGGCAATCTCGCGCAGTTCTCGTCGACTCAGGACCAGAACGTAAATCGCGCGTCGGACATCAATCCGAACGACATCGAGAGCGTCCAGATCCTCAAGGGACCGTCGGCCAGCTCGATCTACGGCTCGCGCGGCACCAACGGAGTGATCATCATCACGACCAAGCAGGGTCAGGCCGGCGGAAAGCCGACGCTCGACTTGCAGCAGCGCTTCGGGACCGCGCGGTTGGCGAACACCCTCGAGCTTCGTTGCTTCGCCTCGGCGGCGGACACCAGAGCGGCGGGATTCGATTCAACCGGATATGGTGCTTCGACGAACAAATGCCACAATTTCCAGAAAGAGTTTTACGGCGAGAAGCCCCTGAACTATCAGACGGTCGCATCGCTCCGAGGGGGCAATGTCTCGGGAACGACCTACTTCATGTCAGGTCTCGTCCAGCATGATGGCGGGCTGGTCAATAACGACTTCTACAACAAGCAGTCGCTGCGGGTCAACCTCGGTCAGCCTTTTGGCTCGCGTCTCAAATTCAACGCCAGCCTTGAAGGCATCCATACACTTACCAACCGCGGTGTCAGCGGTAACGACAACACCGGCATCAATCCGCTGAACGCGATATCCGCCACGCCGCCTCACATCAATTTGGCGCGAAACCCCGATGGAACGTTTCCGCGAAATCCGATCAACGTTGTTCGCAACAGCAACTTCTTCCAGAATGCCGAGCTGATCAAGACGCCGGAAGATGTGTTCCGCTTCCTGGGCGCGAGCAGCGCCGTTTACACCGCTATCAATCAGGAGCGCCAGACCCTCGACTTCACGCTCAGAGGCGGCATCGACAGCTACAACGACCACGCCGAGATCATTTCGCCCGCGACGACGTACATCGAGCAGTTCAACGCGCTACCGGGAACGTTGTTCGTCAGCGACGGCAAGGTGATGAACGCCACGCTCGGCGCATCGGCGACGCACCGGTTGATTCGCGATGTCTTTACGGCGACAACCTCGGCCGGTTTCGGACAGGTCCGCCGGAACGTCGACATCGTCGCCAACACCGGACGCGGCGTGTTCCCCGGCGTGACGAACGTCAGTTCAGCCACTCAGATCTTCACCAACCAGACGCAGAGCATCGTCAAGTCGAGCTCCTTCTTCATTCAGGAAGAGTTCCTCACGCTCGGTGAGAGGCTCCTTGTCACCGCCGCCGTCAATAGCGAGCGCACCAGCAACAACGGCGACGCCCAGAAGTACTACGCATATCCGAAGTTCTCGGCCTCGTACCGCACGCCCACGCCGAATTTCATCGACGAGCTGAAGATGCGGCTCGCGTATGGAAGAGCGGGAAACCAGCCGACGACCGGCAAGTTCACCTTCCTAACCAATCTCGTTCTGGAAGGCGTTACCGGATTCCGCGCCTCTACGGTCAAGGGCTTTCCCGGCATCAAGCCGGAGACCGCCAGCGAGATCGAGGGAGGCTTCGACCTCACGATGCTGACGGGCCGCGCGCGACTGTCGGCGACCCAGTTCCGGAAGCAGATCGACAATCTCCTCCTCCAGGCCTCAGTGGCGCCGTCCACGGGCTTTTCGAGCCAGACCATCAATGGCGGTCAGATCGTCACGCACGGAACGGAGATCGAGCTCGGGATCACGCCGATTCAGGGAGAGCGATTCTCCTGGATTTCGCAGACCACCTACGCCAGCAACAAGGGCAGGGTGACTCGACTGCCGGTGCCGGGCTTCATTCCAACGTCAGGATCATTCGGATCGAGATTCGGCAATGCGTTCATCCAGCAGGGCCAGCTCGTCACGGTTCTCCAGGCCGTCAACGGGTGCACGGCACTCAGCTCGACGGGAACGTGCCCTGCGGCAAACCGAATCCTGCGGTTCATGGGGAACTCGGCTCCCGATTACACGATGGGGTTCAGCAACGACTTGAGCTTCGGACCGGTCCGCTTCTCTTCACTCATCGATTGGAGAAAAGGTGGACTCGGCGTCAACCTCACCAACAACTACTTCGATGGTGGACTGCTCGCCGACACGGCAGTGGGGAACCAGCGGTTGCGTGATTTCGGAGCCGGCAAAGCCGTGTACGTCGAGAACACTGGCTTCGTGAAGCTGCGTGAGATCACACTCGGCTACGATCTCCCGGCGAACCTTACGGGCAAACTATTCAACGGCGGTGTACAAAGAGCACGCATTGAGCTCAGCGGAAGAAACCTCAAGACGTGGACTGACTACACGGGTCTCGATCCTGAGGTCTCCAACTTCGGTAACCAGCCTCTCGGCCGGTTCCAGGACGTGACTCCGTATCCGCCCAGCCGCACGTACTTCCTGACTATCAACACCACCTTCTAAGCCGAGTGATAAATCAAATGAAGCGATATTCAACGATTGCACTTGGCCTGGCGGTATTCGCCACCGGCGCGTGCAAGGACAACCCGGTAGCCAATCCGATCGAGGCGCCGACGATCGACGCCCTCGGGTCGCTTACCCGTACATCGTTGCAGCAGCTTACCATCGGCGCGATGGCACAGTCTCGCAGCGAGACCAACAACACGCCTCACGTCATCGGGAGTGGCATCTTCGCGCGCGATGCATACCGCATCGAGTCGTCGGAACCACGCTGGGTGACCGAGACGCTCGGAGGCCAGCCCGATCCCGGCAGTTTTGCCGGGGGCCGCGGGTTCAACGGTTTTTACACGGCGATCCGCGCCTACAATACGATCCTCCTAGCCCTGAACACGGCGCCGACGGCGCTCTTCACGACGGCGGAAGTCAACGCCATGCGCGGCTTCATCCGGACGCAAAAGGCGGTGGATTACATGAGTCTCATCGCGCTGCGCGACACGGTGGGCATACCGATTCAGAGCAACGCACCGGACGAGGTGACGCCGGTCCGCTGCAAGGCCGCGGTGCTATCGTACATTGCCGCGCTGCTCGACAGCGCCAATGCGGATTTCACCGCCGCCGGAGCCACGACCACACTTCCGGTCACACTGCCATCGGGCTTCAGGACTTTCGGCCGGAACTACTCGACGGTCGCGAACCTGATCCTTTACAACCGCGGGTGGAAAGGGAAGGTCAACTACTACCGCGGAATCGATCGCAGTAATCCCACGCCTTCGCTTTTCCCGACGGCAATTGCCGAGCTCACGCTGGCTCTCGGTGGCGCGGCTCCGGGAGCGGTTCCGCCCGCCAACTTCGCGAATGGCCCGTATTGGGTGTTCGTGCCAGGCGGCTCCGAAGCAACGCCCAATGTCATTTCCGAGAATACCATTGGGTTGAATCCGCTGGTCGGGGACAGCGTCCAGGCTGGCGATACACGCGCTTCGAAAATCGTGACGCGCGCCGCGCTGCTCGAGGGTCAGGGCCTTTCGACGAACATCACTTATGTCGGGGCGGTCGCATCTGCTGCCAACCAGGCCCGTCCCCTTCCCATTCTTCGTGACGAGGAGCTTGTTCTTCTCCGGGCACAGGCGTACATCGAGGCAGGTCAGCTCGCGAACGCCCTGGCGGACGTGAATAGCGTCCGCACGAATTACGGTTTGCTGCCGCTTGCGCTCTTCGCGGACAAGCAGACAGCGATCAACGCAGTGCTTTACGAAAAACGTTACTCGCTCCTTTTCGAGGGACCGCAGCGCTTGATGGACCTTCGCGAGTATGGTCGCCTGAACGCAACTTTCCTCCGCCCCGAAACCACGACGGATCCGTTCAACGCGGCCCTCCCACTGCCACGGGGAGAGCTGGACGCGCGGGGCGTTACCACCAATCCGGCCTGCACGCCGTAACCTGAATCGAAGCTCGATGATTTTGGACCGGCTCGGGGTACATCCCGAGCCGGTTTGTTTTCTGACGGCGAAGGGCGTGGTTTATGCGGCCTTGCGCTCGGGCGACAATCAAAATGGCGGAGACCTCCGCGGAGGCTGGTATGACACGGGCGCTTTTACTCCTCTCACTTGCCGGGATACTTGTTGTCGCCTGTTCGCCGCCCCGGCTCGGCCCGGGCATGGTGTCCAATTCGCAGCTCATTACCGAAGATGAAGTCGAAGCCTCGCGCGGTGCCGATGCGTTGGAGGTGATTCGGAAAGTGAGGCCGAACTTTCTGACTTATCGGGGAGAAACCAGCCTCAGGGGCCAGTCGAAGCCGTATCCGACCGTGTACCTGGATGACCAGGAATTCGGGCCGATCGAAACGCTGAAAAACATTCCGGCGGCGCACATCAGCTCGATTCGGCTATACCGCGCATGGGAGGCGACCACCAAGTTCGGAACGGGGAACATGGGGGGAGTCATCGCGATCACCACCAGGCAGTAAGGGAGGGCGGAGACTGCCGCGTTCGCTTACCGTTTTTGCGTTTTGCGCTCTCCGTCAGAGGCGGTGTCGATGGCCGGCTCGAGCTTTGGAAAGAGCGACGCTCCCTTTGTTACCCGCCAGCCGGTCGGATCCAGCTTCATCACCGCGTTAAAACCGAGCTTCGCCGGCTTCCCTGGCGCTCCAAGCGAGGCCCACAGCTCCTCTGACTTCCCGGGCATGAAGGGCCAGAGATAGACCGCCTGACGCGCCAGCTGCCTCACCAGCGCCGCCAGCGTGCTCTCGAGCTCTCCCCGTGCCGCCGGATCCTTCGCGAGCTTCCAGGGCGCCTGCTTGTCCACGTACTCGTTGGCGCGGGCGACCGTCTGCCAGACGGCCTTGAGAGCGTCATGCAGCAGAAATCCCTTTGGTCCGATCGAGGCGTGATACAGCTCCAGATCCGACTCGTCGGCCTCGTCGATCTCGTTGCGCTCGCCCGCCGGCACGACGCCGCCGCAATACCGCTCGACCATGGAGATCGTGCGGCTGGCAAGGTTTCCGAAAGCGTTCGCAAGGTCGGAGTTGTACCGCTCCTCGAATCGCTCCCACGAGAAATTGCCGTCGCCGTCGAAAGGCACCTCTCGCAGCATGAAATACCGGAATGCATCGGAACCATAGCGGCCGATCGCATCGCGCAGGTCGAGATTCCCGCCAGTCGACTTGCTCACCCGCGATCCACCGACGAGCACGAACCCGTGCACCCAGATCCGCTTGGGAACGGCAAGGCCCGCGGACATCAGCATCGCGGGCCAGATGACGGCGTGGAACCGAGTGATGTCCTTGCCTATCACATGCAGGTCGGCTGGCCAGAGCGTCTCGAAATCCGGATTCGGAAATCCCGTCGCCGTCAGATAATTCGGCAGCGCATCGAACCACACGTATGTCGTCTGCAGCTCGCCGCCCGTTCCCTTGCGGGGGAAGGGAACACCCCACGAAAACCGGCTACGGCTCGCGGAAATGTCGTCGAGGCCCGAGTCCAATAGCGAAAGGATCTCGTTGCGCCTCGACTTGGGCTGGAGAAATTCCTCGCTCGAGATGAGCGTCTTGAGCCGGTCGGTGTACGCGCTCAATCTGAAGAACCAGTTCTTCTCCTCCACCCACTCGAGCGCACGGGTGGGGTGGATGACGCACTTGCCGTCGATAATCTCGTTGTCCTGCTTGAACGATTCACACCCGACGCAATACCAGCCCGCGTACGCCTTCTCGTAGAAGTCATCGGGGGAATTCTCGAAGATCAGCTCGATGAGGCGCTTGACTCCGGCCTTGTGCGCCGGATCGGTGGTGCGGATGAACTGGTCGAACGAGATCCCGAGCAATCCCCAGATCTGCTCGGTGCTCTCCGCCACCGCGTCCACCAGCTCCTGGGGAGAGACCCGCCGGTCCGTTGCCGTCTGCGCGACTTTCTGCCCGTGCTCGTCCATCCCAACCAGAAAGTGGACGTCGTCCCCGAGGAGGCGGTGGTACCGCGCAATGACATCGGCGCCGATCTTCTCGAAAGCATGACCCTGGTGCGGATCAGCGGTGGCGTAATCGATCGCGCAGGTAAGGAAGTACTTGGCCAACTACGAGCTACCCGGCGAGCCGTCTTCGCCGCCGCGTCCGCGCC
>JBGTEZ010000296.1:0-2336 GCA_041747535.1 Gemmatimonadaceae bacterium | reverse complement strand
GGAGCAATCGTGGTGGCGTGTGCAGGTCGGTTTCCCGCGCGTCCCGGGCTCGTCGCGGTGGCGGCGCTCTCGCTAATGGTGCACGCGCCGGCGCTCCCCGTCTTGGCCAGCGGGGAAGCAGAGCTCCACGTTCTCGACGTGGGGCAAGGCGACGCCGCATTGCTGCGAACTCCGCGCGGACGATGGGTATTGCTCGACGCCGGTCCCGCGTGGGATGGAGGTGACGCCGGCCGGACGACGATTCTGCCATATCTCAGGCGGCGCAGAGGAGATCTCGAGGCCCTCATATTGTCGCACCCTCACACCGATCATGTGGGTGGCGCGGCGAGCGTCCTCGCGGAGCTCGAGCCCCGTACATACTGGGATGCTGCTTTCGCTGGCGGCTCCGCGGCCTACATTGCATCGCTGGCGACAGCTCGCAGCGAGGGAATCGAATGGCGGAGGGTGCACCCCGGGGACGCGATGACGATCGACGGCGTGAGGATCTGGTTCCTCGCGCCCGACTCGGCGTGGACGGTAGGTCTAACCGATCCAAATCTGGCGAGCACAGTCACGATGATCGAGTACGGCGTGGTGCGGTTTCTGCTCGTTGGAGACGCGGAGTTGGAGCAGGAAGAGTGGTTGTTGCGGATGTATCCGGCCGGGCTGCGTGCTGACGTGCTCAAGGTCGGCCATCACGGCAGCTCGACCAGCTCGAGCGATGCGTTTCTTGCGGCGGTCAATCCCCGCGCGGCGATTATCTCGGTGGGTGCCCGCAACAGGTACGGGCATCCCAGCAAGGACGTCCTTCGCGCGCTCCTGAATGCCGGCGCGGAGGTATTCCGGACGGATCAGCAGGGTACCATCGTCGCGCGGACGAATGGCTCGCGCCTGGACGTCGAGGCAAGGGGGGAGAAATGGGAATTGGATCGCGAATAGCCGACACTCTCGTTGGAAGGCCGTTCGAGCTGCCGGCCGAGATGACAGCGCGCTACCCGGAGCTCGCCGAAGCGAGATACCGCCGCGGGGGGCTGCCTGTCCGGATCGGTGGCTGGGCACTCGGACTCCCAACGGTCGATGCCATTACCCTCCGCCGCACTGTCTTCCTTTCCCCGGCCGCACCTCTCAGCGCTTCGCTGCTCTTGCACGAGCTGCGTCACGTCCATCAATTTCTCGGCGAAAGGACCTTCCCGGTCCGCTACCTCTGGCAGTCCCTTCGGCATGGCTACGCGCGTAATGCCTACGAAGTAGATGCTCGCCGGTATTCCGCGCACCGGGCCCATACTGCCGGCAAGGAAACCTGAAGTGGTAAAGCACACCGCGACCTCGGTCGTCACGATCGAGCGATTCATCATCGAGCAGGAGAAGCTCCACCCCGAAGCGACGGGTGAGCTCTCCGGGCTGCTCTATGATCTCGGCCTCGCCGCCAAGATGATCGCCAACAAGGTTCGAAGCGCTGGTCTGGCGGATATCCTGGGCGCCACCGATCTACAGAACGTTCAGGGCGAGACCCAGCAGAAGCTCGACGTGCTCGCAAACGAGATCATCGTGAAGGCGGTTGACCACGGAGGCCGTCTCTGCGCCATGGCGTCCGAGGAAGAGCCCGACATCATCGACATCCCGGAAAACTTTCGCTGCGGAAAGTATTGCCTGCTTTTCGATCCGCTCGACGGCTCCTCCAACATCGACGTCAACGTGCCGGTCGGAACGATCTTCTCGGTCGTGAAGAAGATTACGCGCGGCAGCCGTGGCGACATGGAGGACATGCTGCAGCCGGGCCGCCGTCAGGTTGCGGCCGGATACGTGATTTACGGCTCGAGCACGATGATGGTTTACACGACGGGGCAGGGCGCCCATGGCTTTACCCTGGATCCATCACTTGGCGAATTCCTGCTCTCCCACCCGAACATTCGCACTCCGGCCGTCGGGAGATATCTCTCGGTGAACGACTCGTATCACGGACAGTGGGAGCCGGAGGTCCAGGCGCTCATGCGCTATTACCGCGGCCAGGAAGGCGGACGTCAGCCGATGAGCACGCGCTACGTCGGCTCGCTGGTAGCTGACTTCCACCGCAACCTCCTTGGCGGAGGGCTGTTTGCCTATCCCGCGAACAAGAGGAACAAGCGGGGCAAGCTGAGGCTTCTTTACGAGGCCAATCCGCTCGCGTTCATCGTCGAGCAGGCGGGCGGGGCGGCGACGGACGGGACGCAGCGGATCCAGGATATTCAGCCCACCGAGCTTCACCAGCGGACGCCCCTCTTCATCGGCAGCAAGAACGACGTTGACGCCGCCCGCTCCATGCTCGGTGAATCGCCGCACGATGCGAGCGCGCGAACGGCGGTAGGGTCAGTCGGCGC
>JBGTEZ010000295.1:0-13137 GCA_041747535.1 Gemmatimonadaceae bacterium | reverse complement strand
GAGGAGCTCGGCCTCGCCGGAGCGCGCGCGTGGGCGCTTACGCTCGGTCCGGGCGCGAGGATCGTGAACTGCGATACAGTCGACGACTCCGGTGTCTGGCTCTGTATGCACACCGGCGCCAGGCCTCCTCTGTCATCGCGGGCCGAGGCAGTTGCCCGGCGAATGGGGTTGAAGCTCCGCGCCGGGCGCCTCATTCCCGGCATCCTCGCTGACAGCGTTGCCTTCTCGGACCGGGGATTCGAGGCGATTACCATGAGCCGAGGGTCCTTGGCGACACTCGCGCGCATCCATACACGGGGCGATACTTCGGCTTCTCTGACCGGTAGCGGAATCGGGGATGCGGCTGCCCTTCTTGCTGCTCTAACGATGGAGCTTGGTTGATGGCGCTACTGTTGCTTGCGGGCGTAATTCTGTTGTCGCTCATCCTGATAGTCCTGGGTCTCCCGGGACTCTGGGTGATGGTGGCGACGGCCGTCGCGTACAATATGATGGTCCCGGGTGATCCGATCGGATGGTTCACCCTCATCGCCGTAAGCGTCCTGGGCATTGTCGCCGAAGTGCTCGAATTCACTATGACTGGACAGTATGCGCGCAAGTATGGTGGGTCGCGTCGCGCCGGCTGGGGAGCGATCATTGGAGGCATCGTCGGAGCCATCATCGGGTTTCCGGTTCCGATCGTCGGACCGATCATCGGCGGCTTCCTGGGGGTGTTCATCGGCGGGTTCGTCGGAGAAATGACTGCCGGATCGTCTGCCGGGAGCGCCGGGCGGGCCGCCACCGGAGCGGTCATTGGACGCGTCGTTTCGACGGTACTCAAGATCGGAATCGGCTTCGCTATTGGCGTCTGGATCTTCATCGCAGCGATGGGCTAACCCTTGATCCCACGAGAATCATGAGCGAGATGGAAAGCCGCGAGAGTGTCTCTCCGTCGATGTCGGGTGGAGTAAACACCACCGACGGAAAGTACGTCTACTGCATCATCAGACTCGACCGGTCACGGGACTTCGGGGAGATAGGCATCGGGGGCGGCGCGCGGGTCTTCACCATCAATCACAACGACCTCGCCGCGGTAGTGAGCGACACACCGATCGTGATCTACGACCCTACCCGCGAGAACGTGCTTGCCCACGAGTTCGTGAACGAGACGGTCATGCGCGAATTTACTCTCATTCCCATGTCGTTCGGCACCGTGTTCCGCTCCGAGAAGGACGTGTCGGTCCTGCTCAAATCGACGTACCAGGCCTTCACCGATGTTCTCGAGAAGATGCAGGACAAGATCGAGTTCGGCCTCAAGATCCTTTGGGATCGTGACAAGGTCGTCGCGAGCATCGAGCGGGATAACGACGAGATTCGCCGCCTCAAGGACGAGATCACGCGCAACGCCGCGTCGTCCACCTATTTCGCGCGGATGCAGCTGGGACGTCTGGTCGAGGCGGCGATGGAGGAAGCAAGCAACAGGTACGTCGTGCACGTCCACGAACAGCTGAAGGATGTGTCCGTCGCGAGCCGCAGCAACAAGGTCATCGGCGACCGCATGATCCTCAACGCCGCCTTCCTCGTAGACCGGAAGGACGAGAGGTCATTCGACGAGAAGGTGAAGGAGATCAGCCTGAAGTTCGAGGATCTGCTGACATTCAAGTACACGGGACCGTGGCCGCCTTACAACTTCGTCAACATCAAGCTCAAGCTCGAAAAGGCGACCTGAACCGGGGCCGATGACATGGGACTTCTGACCAACATTCTTCTCGCGCCCTTCCTTGGGCCGATCTACGGCACCAAGTGGACGCTGGACAAGGTCGACCGGGTCGTCCGCGAGCAGCTGACGGACGACACTCCGATCAAGGAAGATCTCATGGCTCTTCACCTCCAGCTGGAGATGGGTGAGATCGACGACGCGGAGTACGTGCGCCGTGAAGCGGAGATCATGGACCGGCTGCGTGAAGTGCGCGAGTGGCGTGAGCGATTCGGCATGTCAACCGCCGGCGGCCCGGTCAGGGTGGCCGGTGAAGAAGACGAAGCGTAGCCTCGCGCCGGACCTCGAATGATCGAGCGTCTCTGCTACATCTATGGGGTCGCCGCATCGAAGCTCGAGATCACTTCGGCTCCGGCCGGGATTGACGGAGGGAAGGTCTCGTTCATTCCCGGAGCAGATTATTTCGCGTTGGCCACTTCCGTCAGCGCCGACGATTACTCCCCCGACAAAGTCGAGGCGCTCACAGCCGATGTCGACTGGGTGAGCCAGCGGGCGATGGCGCACGACCGCGTTCTGACCTGGGCGTCCGACCTGGGCGCGGTGATCCCGTTTCCAATGTGGACGCTCTTCCGCGATGCGAAAAAGGTGAAGGCGATGTTGCAGAAGCGCGGCGCTGAGCTTCGGGTGACTTTCGAGCGTCTGGCGGACGGAAAGGAATTCATTGTCCGCGTTTACGTGCAGCCCGGCGTCCTCAAGGCATCGCTGGCCGATGGAAGCGACGAGCTCGCCGCGCTCGAGACCCAGGCCGCCCGGGCGTCACCGGGCGAGCGGTATCTCCTGCAGCGAAAGATCGACAACCTGAGACGCGACGCTGGAAAAGGGGCGACGGCGCGCGTCGCCGCCGAAGTCTTCGACGCACTCAGCGCGACATCGATGGACACCGTTCGCGAACAGCCGGTGAACTCCGGCGCACCACGCGAGCAGGGCCGCGCGATCCTGAATGTCTCTTTCCTGGTCGCCGCGCCGCGCGTCGTCGATTTTCAGCGCGCGCTGACGGAGATGGTGACTCGGCATGAGCCCTCGGGCTTCAAGTTCGATTTCACCGGGCCCTGGCCTCCGTATCATTTCGTCGGCGAGCGCAATCAGTGAGCGACGACATCTTCGGCGAGGAGCGGGTCGAGCTTGCCGATCTTCTGAGCCACGTTCTCGATAAAGGGGTCGTTCTCAAGGGCGAGGTGATGCTCGCCGTTGCCGACATTGACCTGGTACGCCTCGACATCGGCCTGCTCCTGACCGCTGTCGAGACAGCGATGCGCCGCGGCGGCGGCGGGAGGCCACCTCTGTTCGCGCCGCTGCCCGGCGGCCCCACATCGCCTCGGGCTGAACCGGGCGGGGATGATCAGGTTTTGAAGGCGCTGGCACCCCCGAGCGGCGCATCGTCGGCTCCTCTCGCCGAAGTCGCCGAAACCTTGCCCCCGCGCCTCGACGCCGATCCCGAAAAAATGGAGAACGGACTCGCCAAGCTCGTCTTGACGTTGATTGAGGTATTGCGTAAGGTCTTAGAGCACCAGGCCGTCCGCCGAATGGAGGGGGGAAATCTGAGCGCTGCGGAGATCGAGCGTCTCGGGGTAGCGCTCCTCCGCCTCAATGACAAAATGCGGGACATGAAGGGAATCTTCGGGTTGACCGACGAGGATCTCCAGATCGACCTGGGCCCCCTTGGAACGTTACGCTAGCCCGGCCACAAACCGGACGGAGAGGATTGCTTGGCAGACCTAGTATCGCCATCGCGCACCTACGGACTGGTCGACATTCTCGACCGGGTGCTCGACAAAGGCCTCGTGGTCGTTGGCGACATCAAGATCAATCTTGCCAACGTCGAGCTCCTCACGATCCAGATTCGCCTCCTCATCTGCTCGATCGACAAGGCCGAGCAGATCGGAATGAACTGGTGGCGCAACGATCCGCGCCTCAGCACACCTTCGCCAACCGCTCCGGCGATAGAATCGCCCGCACCCGCCTCTTCGGCACCAAAAAAACAGGAGTCACGACATGGCCGTTGAACGTTCCCCGAGCGGCAGCTCGCTTATCGATGTCCTCGACCGCGTTCTCGACAAGGGTATCGTCATCGATGCGTGGGTGCGTGTATCGCTCGTGGGCATCGACCTCGTCACCATCGAGGCTCGCATCGTGGTGGCCTCGATCGATACGTACCTCAAGTACTCCGAAGCGGTAGGCCTGACCGCGCCAGGCTCGCGGCCCCGTGAGCTCTCCGCCGGGGGAGCCGACGAGCTCGACCGGATGCGGACCGAGAATGCAGATCTGAAGCGGCGTCTTGAGCGACTCGAGGCGTGAGAGCCAACCGATAGCCGCGCGCCCACAGCTTAGCGGGGAACGGCTCGGTGAGCTGCTGTCGGTCATTTCCGAAGCGCCCGATTTCGCAACAGCCGCCAGGTTCCTCATCGCACAGTTTGCGGACCTTGCCGGCGCGCGGCGGGCCGTCGCCATTACCCTCGACTCGCCGCCTGACCGGTTTACGGTCATTGCCAGCGTTGGATTCGAACAGGGACCTGCTCCGGCCGTAACTCTTCCCGCCGACGACCTCTCCAACCCGCTGGTGGTATCGGCACTGTCGCTCCACGCGCTCACGTGCGAGGGCAACCCGCCGCTTCCGTCGCTTCCTTTTGCCGTCTGGGCAGCTATCCCATTCCCGCAGCCACAGTTTCGAGGGGCGCCCCACCTTCTCACCGAGAACGAGCTGGACATGGTCAGGCTCTCGGGCTGCCAGCTCCAGCGCAACGAAGCGACGGACAGGAGGCGCAAGCTCGGCTACGCGCCGGGCGGAGTGGTCGTCGTGGAAGCCGTCGTCGGCAACGAAACGCTCGGCGCGCTCCTGCATGCGGCAATGCTTGCCGGGCCGGTGCTGGCCCGCATGTCGGCGGTCGAGGAATTCCGCCTGTCTACCGACCGTCTCGACCAGCAGCGCGGCCTTCTCACCGCGATCGTGAACTCACTGCCCGATCCGATCGTGATCATCAATGCGGAGCACGATATCGTCGTCCAGAACCGGCGCGCCGAACACCTGCTGTCGGTTGGATCGAAGGACTCCGAGGGCCGCCGCCGCGCGGTGGAGATCAACAATCTGCTTTTCACTTCGCACCTGTCGAAGACGGCAATGGGCGCGAAGGAGGGAGGCGGATCACGCGAGCTGAATCTCGTGGATCCGGACGAGGGCACCGACCTGCTTTTCGAGGTGCTGACGCACGATCTCGGTCAGGTAAAAGGATCCCAGGAAGGATCCACATTGTCGGTGCTGCGCGACGTCACTGACCTCCGCCGCGCGGCCAACGAGCTCGAGCGACAGGTCCAGCGCGTGCGCCTCGCGGAGATCGAGGCAAAGCGCGAGCGGGACCGGCTCAATCTGATTCTCGAGAACGTCGCCGATCCGATCCTCGTCACCGATGACAGGTCGAACATCATTCTCATGAACAAGGAAGCCGAGCAGCTGTTCGAGAGTGACGACAGCGAGACGTGGGAGCGCGCGGCTGCCGTGCAGGCGAACGACACCAAGTTCACGACCTTCATCTCCGATTTCACGATCAGTCCGGCAATCGGCCGCCGCGAGCAGATGAAGCTCCACGTGCCGGACACGGGCACCGAGCTCCCGGTCGAGGTGGTGTCGGGAAAGATCCTGAACCGGCGTGGTGAGCCTCTCGCCATCGTCTCGGTGCTGCACGATCTCACCGAGCAGGTCGAGAACGAGCGACTCTACGAAGAGCTGAAGAAGTCGTCGACGGATCTCGAGGAGCGCATTCTTGCGGCTACCGCCGATCTCGCCGAGCAGAACACGCGCCTTCAATGGCAATCTCGCGAGCTGGAGAAGGCGAACAGGCTCAAGTCCGAGTTCCTCGCCAGCATGTCACACGAGCTGCGAACGCCTATCAACGCGCTGATCGGATACGCGTCGCTGATGCTCGACCGCATTTACGGAGAGCTGACTCAGCGCCAGGAAGAAGGGCTGCAACGCATCCAGGCGGCCGCGCAGCACCTGCTCGCTCTCATCAACGACATCCTCGACCTGGCCAAGATCGAAGCGGGCCGGATGCCACTCCACCTCGAGGATGTCACGCTCAGCGACATCATGACGGAGATCTCGCAGCAGATCGAGCCGCTGGTCAAGAAGAAGGCGCTGTCATTCCACGTCGATCTTCCTTCGACGCGGCTGGTGCTCCACACCGACCGGACGAAGGTGAAGCAGATCCTGCTCAATCTCCTCTCCAATGCAGTCAAGTTCACCCACTCCGGGGGGATCTGGGTCACGGTGCTGAAAGACGACGAGGACCTCCGGTTCGATGTGCGAGATACCGGGATCGGCATCCGGGAGAGCGATCTCGCCGCCATCTGGGAAGATTTCCGGCAGGTGGACCAGTCGCGCACCAGGGAATTCGGCGGCACCGGACTCGGTCTCAGCATCACCCGGAAGCTCGTTGATGGTCTCGGCGGCCACGTTTTCGCCGAGAGCGTATTTGGAAAGGGCACTACCTTCACTGTAATTCTTCCGATTCGAAGCGTCGTCGGACCTGACGACCCGCCGCGAGTGGTCGATCAGGTTCCTCCCCCGACTCCCGTCCGATAAAGCATGTTCGACAACGATACCCGCACCATCGTAGTTGTAGGCGCCCAATGGGGCGATGAAGGGAAGGGCAAGCTGGTCGATGTGATCGCCGAGAGAGCCGACTGGGTGGTGCGCTATCAGGGCGGTGCCAACGCGGGGCACACCGTGCACATCGGCGAGAAGTCCTTCGTTCTGCATCAGGTGCCGAGCGGCATTCTCCAGCCGGGGGTTCGCTGCGCGATCGGGAACGGAGTAGTGCTCGATGTCGAGACCCTGTTCGCCGAGATCGACGAGCTCGTGTCGGATGGTATCGACGTCGAGGGCCGGCTTTACGTCAGCGACCGCGCTCACCTGGTGCTGCCGTACCACAAGCTCGTAGACGGGCAGAGCTCCGCCAGCAAGGAAATCGGGACGACTGGACGCGGGATCGGTCCGGCGTACGAGGACAAGTACGGACGCCGTGGCATCCGCGTTCTCGATCTGAGAAATCCCGAACGCCTCGGGAAGCTGGTGGAGCGGGGCGTCGCTCACGCCAACATGCAGCTCGCCCTTTCCGGGGAGCGAAGAGCCAGTGTCGACGATACGCTGGCGGTGCTGGAGCGGTTCAGGACGCGGCTGCTGTCGATCGCGGACGACGTCGGACTGAAGATCCACCGCGCGATCTCGGGTGGCGCGGCGGTACTGCTCGAGGGTGCGCAGGGATCACTCCTCGACATCGATCATGGGACCTATCCCTACGTCACCTCGAGCAGCACGACGTCGGGCGGAGCAGCGACGGGAGTGGGAATCGCTCCCAGCGAGCTCGACTCGGTGATCGGCGTGGTCAAGGCCTACACCACCCGCGTGGGAAACGGGCCGCTTCCCACCGAGCTCGAGGAGCCGCTCGCCACCGAGGTTCGCACACTCGGGAACGAGTTTGGCGCGACGACGGGTCGCCCGCGCCGATGCGGCTGGTTCGATGGCGTCGTCGTGCGCTACGCAGCGCGGATAAACGGGCTGACCGACCTCGCCGTCACCAAGCTCGACGTCCTCGACACTCTCGACCGCATCGGGCTATGCACGGGTTACGCGGCTGACGGCGAGATGTACGACGAGTTTCCGGGCGACCTGAGCATTCTCGATCGGGCGGTGCCGCGATACGAGTGGTACCCTGGCTGGAAGAGCTCCACCGGCGCGGCGCGCAAGCTCTCGGAGCTTCCCGCTGCGGCGCGCAAGTATCTCGACCGAATCGAGGAGTTGGTCGAGACTCCCATCACCTATGTCAGTGTGGGGACGAGGCGGGATCAAATCATCGGCAAACCCTAGGCGGGTTTCGAGCCGGGCCCCTAGCTCGTGCAATGGGACAGTCTCTTTTTGAGTTTTGAGTTGACCGTTTTTGCGTTTACCGTTTTCGAGTTACAGCTGCGTTTTCACCGTGAGCATGTTGTAACGCAACAACGGACGACGCAACAACGGTATACTCAAGACGCAAAAAGAAACCCGACGCACTCGTCTCATCTGCGTGTCATATTTCCCAGCCATGCCCAGCCCAGGTTCCGCGTCACCCGATGTAATGGAAAAGCTCGTTTCGCTCTGCAAGCGGCGCGGCTTCATTTTCCAGTCATCAGAGATCTACGGCGGCACCGGCTCGGTGTGGGACTACGGTCCGCTCGGCGTCGAGCTGAAGCGGAATCTCAAGGAGCGGTGGTGGCACGCGATGGTGCGCGCCCGCAACGACATCGAAGGGCTCGATGCCGCGATACTCATGCACCCGCGGGTGTGGGAAGCGAGTGGACACGTGAGCGGCTTCGTCGACCCGCTCGTGGACTGCAAGAACTGCAAGAAGCGCTTTCGCGCCGACGACCCGAAGATAAAAGGCACGCCGGGAGCCCCTGACGCGCAGTGCCCCGCCTGCGGGATGAAGGGGACGCTGAGTGAAGCGCGCCAGTTCAATCTTATGTTCAAGACCTTCATGGGTCCGCTCGAGGATTCGGCGGCGGTGGTCTACCTGCGGCCGGAAACGGCACAGGGGATTTACGTGAATTTCCTGAACGTCCAGCAATCGACGAGGCAGAAGGTTCCATTCGGCATCGCCCAGATCGGCAAGGCGTTCCGCAACGAGATCACACCCGGGAATTTCATCTTTCGTACACGCGAGTTCGAGCAGATGGAGATGCAGTTCTTCGTCGAGCCCGGCACCGACATGAAGTGGTTCGAGTACTGGAAGGCGCAGCGCATGGAATGGCACCTTGGCCTCGGGCTCGCCGAGAATCGGCTGCAGTTCCACGAGCACACGAAGGAAGAGCTCGCCCACTACGCGCGCGCAGCGTTCGACGTCCAGTTCGACTTCGGGGGCACTCTGGGATTCCAGGAGATCGAGGGCGTGCACAATCGCGGCGACTTCGACCTCACCCAGCACCAGACATTTTCCGGGAAGAAGCTGGAGTACTTCGACCAACCGAATAACCGTCGCTACACGCCGTTCGTGGTCGAGACCTCCGTCGGCGCCGACCGGACTACCCTCGCGGTGCTCGTGAATGGCTACCGTGAGGAAGTCGTCGAGGGCGAGTCGGAGGGCCGGACCGTGCTCGGCCTGCATCCGTCGATCGCTCCGATCAAGGCCGGCGTTTTTCCGCTGGTCAAGAAGGATGGAATGCCGGAGATGGCGCACCGGATAGCCGAGGATATGCGCTCGGGGCTGGCGGTGTTCTACGACGACAGCGGCGCCATTGGCCGGCGCTACCGGAGGCAGGACGAGGTCGGAACTCCGTTCTGCATCACCGTTGACGGCGAGTCGCTGACCACAGGAACGGTCACCGTGCGTGACCGCGATACGCTCAAGCAGGAAAGAGTCGACGCCCAACAGCTCAGCGCCTACATCGGGGAAAAGCTGAGGTCGTGAGCGCGCTCACTCTCGAGCGCCTGCGAACGGAAGGGCAGGCGTTCATGGAAGCGATCTCGCGTGAAGGCTACCTCGCATACTCGGGTCAAAAGAAGTCAGCCGAGCTCCAGGCGATCTACAAGGAGTACGAGCGCGTGCTCGGACCGGACGCACTGGAGCTGACACTCGATGCATTCGCGGGCGCCGCCGAGAAGAGCGAAGAACGGCGGTCAGCGCGGTATCTCCTCGAGTGGGAGATAGAGACTCAGGCCGCCAAGCCCCTCGCCGCTCTCGACGAGCGCGAGATTGAGTGGGAGAACTCGGCCGTCGTCCGGTCGCCCGACGGACGCGTCATTCAGTACCAGGCCGCGCCGATCGAGATCGCCAACACTACCGATCGGAAGCTGCGCCTGGCGCTCGATGCGGCCCGGGCGAAGCTGGTCGAGAAGGAACATGCTCCGCTCCGGCAGGAGCGCCTCGAGCGCGAGAAGGACTACATCGAGTCGATCGGGGTGGCCGACGGTTACAACAAGTCCTTCGAAGCTGTCACCGGCATATCGCTCTCCGGTCTGGCTGTCGAATGCGAGCAGTTCCTGCGAGACACCCAGGCAATGTGGGACGACACCTTCCCGCGGGTGGTGAAGAAGTCTCTCGGGATCAAGGCTTCTCAGGCGAAGAGGTCAGACGCCCTCGCGCTATTCCGCGCGTCGGAGTTCGACGACGCCTTTCCCGGAAACGCGATGGAAGGCGTGATCAGGCGGCAGGTAGAGGAGATGGGCATTGACCCGACGGCGGAGGGGCGCATCGTATTCGACATCGGGGATCGCGAGGGGAAACGCTCGCGGGCGTTCTGTTCGCCGGTGCGGGTGCCGCAGGAGGTATATCTGGTCCTCAGGCCACATGGGGGGCAGAGCGACTACAACACGTTTCTGCACGAGATGGGACACGCGCTCCACTTCGCGTACGCGCGGGAGGACTATCCGTTCGAGTACCGCTGGCTCGGCGATAACTCCGTGACGGAGTCGTACGCGATGCTGTTCGACCATCGGATGCAGGACAAGGGCTGGCTCAAGCGGTACACGATGCTCGAGAAGAAGAGAGTCGGAAGATTTCTTCGCACCGCCGGCTTCGAGGAGCTCCATTTCCTGCGGCGGTATTGCGCCAAGCTCCTGTACGAGCGCGCGCTCTACAGCGGAGAGGTTCCGTGGGATCAGCTGCCGGATCTCTACGTGTCGCTGTTGTCGGGTGCGACCGGCTTCGAGTATCACCCGGCCGATGCGTTCGTGGACGTCGATCCCCGCTACTACTCCGCCCGCTACCTGCGCGCGTGGCAGCTGCAATCCGTGCTCGACGAGCACCTGGTCGGACGGTTCGATGAAGACTGGTACAGAAATCCGGCGGCGGGACGCTGGTTGGTGGGCGAGCTACTCGCCGAAGGCCAGCGCGAGACCGCAGAGGAAATCGCGACCCGGACCGGCGCGTCGGGTCTCTCATTCGCGCCGCTAGAGCGAAAGATCGAGCAGCTGCTTGTCGCCTGACTGGAGCGCGGCCGGGCCGGAGATCGTGTCGCGGCTGCAGGACCTGATCAGGTTCGACACGACGAATCCTCCCGGGAACGAGCTCCCGCTCGCGCGCTATCTCGAGTCGGCTCTCAGGGAAGAGGGAATCGAGACGCGCTTGCTCGAGCCGACCACCAATCGAGCGGTACTGATCGGACGAATTCGCGGCACTGGCGAACGCCGGCCGGTGATCCTGCTCGCCCACATGGACGTCGTCAGCGTCGAGCGCGCGAGCTGGTCATGCGACCCGTTCAGCGGCGAAGTCCGCGAAGGATACGTCTACGGCCGAGGCGCGATCGATGACAAGGGGATGTTGGCGGCCAACCTGATGACGATGCTGCTCCTCCAGCGGGAGCTCAAACGGAATGGAAAAAAGCCGTCGAGAGACGTGGTTTTCGTCGCGACGTCGGACGAGGAGGCCGGCGGCGAGTGGGGAATGAGCTGGCTCGCTGATCACCACCCGGAGCTTCTTGAAGCGGAATTCGCGCTCAACGAAGGCGGGCGCACGCGCATCACGGAGGAGGGCCAGACATACCTCGCGATCCAGGCGGCGGAGAAAATCTCTCATGTTGTTAGGGTCACCGCGAACGGATCAGCGGGTCACGCGGCAATTCCTCTCGAGGACAACGCGATTTTCAATCTTGCCCGCGCGCTCGAGCGGCTCTCGCACTACAGGGAGCCGGTCGTGCTCACAACGATTACCCGGCAGTTTTTCATGCGGCTGGCTGAAGTGTGGCCGGATGCGGCCGAGCGGCAAGCGATGCTCGATGTGTCGTCGTCAGAGAAGCAGACGATCGAGGGCGGAGCAGCACTGTTGTCCCGCACTGCGATCTTCAACGCCGTGCTCCGAAACGGAATCTCTCCGACGGTCCTCAACGGGGGCAAGCAGTTCAACGTGATCCCGGCATCGGTCGGCGCGGTGCTCAACGTGCGGACGTTGCCGGGCCAGTCGCTCGACGCCGTCGTCGATAGAATGCGCACGGCGATCGGAGATTCGACCGTTACCGTCGAGATCACCCACCGCGGTGAAGAGTCCCCCGCCTCTGATCCCGACTCCACGATGTTCGCTGCAATCGCCGAGACGGCTCGTGAGCTGAACCCGCGTATAGCTGTCGTGCCCTATCTAAGCACTGGTGTGACCGATAGCGCGCGCCTTCGGCGGCTGGGCGTCCAGGCGTACGGAGTGCTGCCATTTCCGATGGAGTACTCCGACGAACAGCGAATGCACGGCCACGATGAGCGCGTGCCGATCGAGTCGCTCTACTTCGGGACCAGGCTGATTTACGGCACGATCGAAAGGATCGCGAGCTAAGCCCATTCGCTTGTCGCGGCACCAGGGTGGGTTAAATTGCAGGTCCGCCATTCCGACCCTCGAATCGACCCGATGGCTCAGACAAATCGCACTTTGCAAGAGATGGTTACAACCCTCGGCGCCGCTGAAGTCCTGGGCTCGGCCAAGCGGTTTTTCGCGCGGGAGAACGGTATTTATTCCGCGTTTCCCGAGCAGGAGAGTGCCTCGCATCTCACTTTGCGGGGACAGGGTGGTGAAGAGATCGTGATCGCCGTCGCGCCAACCGCGGGGGGGATGCGGGTGACGGCCTCGACCTACCTGTTCGATCAACAGGTCGCGCGATTCTTCGCGGCGCTGCCGACCCCCGAAGCCACCAGCATGCCGACGGTAGCGGCGTGAGCTCGTCCTTCGTTGGCAGTCTCCGCACCCGCGGCCAGGCAATCAGGCTGGGATCCGCGGCCGGCAAACCGATGAAAGTGCGGGCGCAGGTGCTCGAAGCGTGGGACGCAATTCAGATCGACGCGGATCCATCGGCGTCGGTCAGGAGCCTCAAGCAGCTTGCCCTCCGGGAGCTCTACCCGGAGAACATTCCCGAGACGGAATTCGTGGTGAAGCTCAATGGCTTCGAGGTCCTCGACGAGGACGTTCCACTTTCCGCGAGCGGCGCCCGCAACGGCTCGACGTTTCTCATCACCGACCGGCGCCGGCGTCCGGTCGACTGACTCCGCCCCGGTCCGTGCCGCCCGCGTTCATCTCACACAGCGATTGCGGGAGACACGACACCGGATGGGGTCATCCGGAGCACGTTGGGCGTCTCCGCGCAATCACTCGCGCCCTGCGGGAAAACCCCGATCTCTTCGCAACCACTGAACATCTCGAAGGGCGGCACGCGACGATCGAGGAGCTCGAGCTTGCGCATACGGGCGCATACATCAGGAGCATCCAGGAGGCCTGCGAAAATGGTGGTGGCCGACTCGATGCGGACACCGTCGTCAGCGCCGGGTCGTGGGACGCTGCTACCGCGGGCGCGGGCTGCGTCCTCACCGGCGTCGATCTCGCCATGTCGGAGGCAGGCACGCGCAGCTTTTCCGCGGTGCGGCCGCCGGGGCACCACGCGGT
>JBGTEZ010000294.1:0-6213 GCA_041747535.1 Gemmatimonadaceae bacterium | reverse complement strand
CCCTCACAGTCTGGGAGTACGAAGTCATCTCCCGCTGCACGCCGGATCGCGGACGAGCGGGGCATCGATGTCGCCGCTGTCGCCGGCACTGGCCGTGGAGGGGTCGTCTCCAAGCCTGACGTGCTGGGGTATACGGGGAGTGCGAGCGCTGCTAATGAAGTGCGCGGGACTGCACAGGGGACGGGACTTGTCGCACAGCGGCCTGGGGTTAGTGGTGTGGCCTCGCGCGGGAATGGCGCCAGTGCTTCCGGCGAGCGCGAGACGCGCGAGAAGATGACGACGCGGCGGAAGCGCATCGCCGAGAATCTGCTCCAGTCGCAGCACAACACCGCGCACCTGACGACGTTCAATGAAGTGGACATGTCCACGATCAACGCGCTCCGCGAAAAGTACAAGGAGCGCGTCGAGAAGGAGCACGGCGTCAAGCTCACGTTCATGCCGTTCTTCATCAAGGCGGCTTGCGCGGCGCTGAAACAGTTCCCAATGGTCAACGCGCAGATCGACGGCGATTCCATCATCTACAAGCATTACGTCAACATGGGAATCGCTGTCGCGTCGGACCAGGGACTGGTCGTCCCCAACATCAAGGACGCCGACAGGAAGGGGATGATCGAGCTGAGCGCCGACATCGCTTCCGTCGCCAGGCGCGCCCGTGATGGCAAGGTGACGATGGACGATCTCACCGGCGGCACTTTCACCATCACCAACGGCGGCGTGTTCGGATCGCTCGTGTCGACGCCGATCATCAACTACCCGCAGGTCGGCATCCTCGGGCTCCACAAGACCCAGGATCGCCCGGTAGCGATCGACAAGCAGGTCGAAGTCCGCCCGATGATGTACATCGCGCTCTCCTACGACCACCGCATTGTCGATGGACAGCAGGCGGTCCTCTTCCTCGTACGCGTGAAGGAGCTCATCGAAGATCCGGCCGCGATGCTGATCGAGTAGATGCCCGATTGCGATGTAGCGATCATCGGCGGGGGGCCTGGTGGATATGTCGCCGCGATCCGCGCCGCTCAGCTGGGGCTCAACACGGTTTGCGTGGAGATGGACAAGACGCTCGGCGGGACGTGCGTCAACGTCGGCTGCATCCCATCGAAAGCGCTGCTCTCGTCGTCGGAGCACTACGAGTTCGCGCGGCTCCATGCGGCGGAGCACGGTGTCAAGCTCGGCGACATCGCGCTCGATCTCCCGACGATGATGAAGCGGAAGGACACCGTCGTCGGACAGAACACGAAGGGCATCGAGTTTCTGTTCAAAAAGAACAAGATCACCTGGGCGAAGGGGCGCGGCACCCTGAAGAAGGGAAACGTCGTCGAGGTCGCCGGCGATGACGGGAAGAAAGAGTCCTGGAACGCGAAGCACGTGATCATCGCCACGGGATCCGTCCCCATCGAGTTGCCGTTCCTCAAATTCGACGAGAAGCGTGTCCTCTCCAACATTGGAGCGCTCACGATCGCTTCGGTGCCGCAACACCTCGTTGTAATCGGCGGCGGTGTAATCGGACTCGAGCTCGGCTCTGTCTGGCGCCGGCTCGGAGCGAAAGTGACCGTGGTCGAGCTGATGCCGACCATTCTCCCCGGAAACGACGAGGAGATCATTCGCGAAGCGGACAAGGTCTTCCGCAAGCAGGGCCTCGATATCCGCGTCGGAACGAAAGTGACGGGCGCACACCAGGAAGGAACTGGCGTGCTCGTCAACATCGAGAAGGATGGGAAAAGCGAGACTCTCAAAGCCGATCACGTGCTCGTTTCGGTTGGCAGGAAGCCTTCGCTCCTTGGCATCGACGCATCAGGACTCGGGCTCAAGCTCGGCAAGCGTGGCGAGATCGTCGTCGACGACCAGCTGCGCACCAACCTTCCGAATGTCTACGCGATCGGCGATGCGGTCGGCGGCAAGCTCCTCGCGCACAAGGCGGAGGAAGAGGGAGTGATCGCGGCGGAGGTGATCGCCGGGCACAAAGTGCACATGGATTACAAGTCGATGCCGTCGGTGGTCTACACCTGGCCGGAGATCGCGACGGTGGGCCTCGCCGAGCACGAAGTGAAAGCGAGCGGGCGAAAATACAAGACGGGAAAGTTTCCGTTCTCTGCCAACGGCCGCGCGCGCACATCGGGTGATACCACCGGCTTCGTCAAGTTCATCGCCGATGCCGAAACCGACGAGCTGCTCGGCGCGCACATGATCGGGCCGAACGTGTCGGAGATGATTCAGGAAGCCGTTCTCGCCTTCGAGTACCGCGGCTCAGCGGAAGACATCGGCATCACGGTTCATTCGCACCCGACGCTGAGCGAGGCGGTGAAGGAAGCGGCGCTCGGCGTTCTCGGCCGGGCAATTCACATCTAGAGATCGCTTTAACCGCGACGCCAGCCAATCATGGGGGCGCTACGGTCCTCCAACGCGGCATTCCGGGAATATGCTGCGACGTTCTCGCAAGAGTTTGCCCGTCTCCGAGGGGACGAGCAACCAGAGCGAGCGCGGCGGCTTGCGGCCGTCACTCTCTCGGGAGAGACAACCGATCACTGCAACGGCTTGCAAGGTTTCCGCTTTCTCCGCAGGATATGTAGTCCACATAATCGATAGTTAGGCGGACGTCAAACGAATGTCTCGTATCAAGGTCGGTTTCTGCGCACTGATCTTCACCCAGTTAGCGCATTCGATCGAGGAGTACGTCGGTCGGCTCTGGGAATCTTTTCCTCCCGCGAGATTTCTGACCGGCATGATCTCACCGGATCGCGAGCTTGCATTCATTGTCCTCAACAGCGCTCTCGTGCTGTTGGGGCTGTGGTGTCTCCTGTTTCCAGTACGCAAGGAATGGCCATCCGCTGCCGGGGTTATCTGGCTGTGGATTGTGGTGGAGACTATCAACGGAGTTGTGCATCCCGCGTGGACTCTGCGTCAGGGCGGGTACACACCGGGAGCCCTGACCGCCCCGCTACTCCTCGTGATCTCGCTGTATCTCGCATTTCAAATGCGAAGCCGGGGACGCCCGTTTTCGCCCGCCGCCTAATGAAAGCGTTGGCGGCGTTATCTCGGAATTCGATGAGGTGATCGGTAGCGGATGGTGAGGCCGAGTGCCCATCTTCCGAGCCTGAAGCAACACAGATCAGATTTTCGATCCAGGGGCATGGAATGAACCGGACCATCAGGCCGCTCCTCGCGACTGACCGTGAAAGCGTGATACGAATCCTCGAGAACGCGGGCAACTTTACCGTCGATGAGGTCGCAACCGCGCGCGAGCTGATCGACGAATGGCTCGAACAGGGAGAGGAGAGCGGCTATCTCACCTACGTCCTCGAGGAGGATAGCCTCGGCGTGCTGGGGTACGTGTGCTTCGGTCCGACTCCGCTCACCGAGTGGACTTACGACCTCTACTGGATCGCGGTGGACAAATCGAAGCATCGCGGCGGCGTGGGCAAGCGCCTGCTCAAGTTCGTGGAGGAGGAAGTTGAGCGTTGCGGAGGGCGACTGCTGCTGATCGAGACCTCGTCGCAGGAGACTTACGGCGGAACGATCCAGTTCTACGAGCGGACGGGGTACAGGCTGGTCGGGAGAGTCGCCGATTATTACAAGGCGGGCGACGACAAGCTCATTTTCGCGAAGAGCATCCAGGCAATCGTGTCGGTCGCTGGCGACGGTGAAACACTGGGAGTCGAAGCGACCGGCGCGACTTAAGGATCAGATCAACGGCTCGTCAGTCGCCTTCGCGTTTGAGCCTTACGCCGGACTTCCAGCTCGGCCTGGAACCGCCATCGGCGTCACCGACGCGACGATGGCATCCGCGATCTCATCCTCGACCGAGAAGATGTCCTCGATATCTCGATCGAACACGTCGGCCCACTGCATCACATCGTCGTCGGTGCTGCTCAATCGCGCGGTAACACGCAAACGGTTTCCAACGCGCTCGACGGTCCCTTCGAGCACCAGATTCGCCTCGACCATTCCACTCCCGGCGGTGTCACTCATCCGCTTGACCGAGCGCGGTCTTCCCGGCGCGAGAACCCGTAGTCCCCTGGTCTTCATCAGCTTCCCGGCGACTGCGTTCGTCATTCCGGTTGCGAGATGCGCGTTGGTCGAATCCGGACCCAGGCTAACGAAAGGCATGACCGCAATGAGCTCCATGTCGGCCGCCCTCACCGGGCTCGCCCCCGTGGATGCCTCGGCAGTGTTGGGATTCGCGCGCGTGTAGATCCCCGCACTGATGGCCACTGCTCCAACCAGCGCCAGCGCCGCAATTCCGACCGCGCGCGCGCGGCGACTCCCGCGAATCACCCTTGGCGGAATCGATGCGAACGCGCCGCTGATGACATCCGGACTCTCGAGCGCTTCTACCAGCTCGGCGGCGGTCTGCGGACGGTCGGCGGGATCGATGGCGAGACAACGGGCGATGAGACGCTCGAGGCCCGAAGGCACATCCCTCCGGACCGTGGCGAGCGGAGGAGGAGGCAGAGTGAGGCGCGCCGTCAGCATCTCGCGCGGATTCAACCCCGCGAACGGCGCCGCTCCAGAGAGCATTTCGTACGCGGTGATTCCGAGCGAATAGATGTCCGCTCGCCCGTCGATCTCCGGGTCGCTCGCGGCCTGCTCGGGAGCCATGTAGAGAATCGTGCCGAGCGACACTCCGGTGAGGGTCAGGCCTGCGCCGCCCTCACCGGAGCGCCGCGCCGTCGACAGCGCCAGCGCCACTCCGAAATCGGTTACGGTAGCGGAGCCCGCGGCGAGCAGCACGTTGCCCGGCTTGATGTCGCGGTGCACGACCCCGCGCTCGTGAGCGAAAGCAAGCGCGCGTGCGACGTCCTTCAGGATTCCGAGCGCCTCGCGCACGCTCACCGTCCGCGTGCGCCGCAAGCGGATGTCCAGCGATTCGCCGTCGACATACGGCATCACGAAATACGGAAGCCCGTCGATGTCCCCTGCCTTGAGAACCGGCACGATGTGGGGATGCTGCAGCCGCGCGACGGTGAGGATCTCGCGCCGGAACCTGTCGGCAGAAACGCTGGCGGCGAGATCTGGTGGCAGAATCTTGATCACCACCTTCCGCGCGAGGTCGCCGTCCACGGCCACGAATACGCGCGCCATGCCGCCACCAGTGAGCTCGCGCTCAATGGTGTAGGAGCTGCCCAGGGCAGCGAGGATGCATTCGGCGATCGGTGGCATTAGGGACGGGAAAGTATAGGCAGAAACAGGCGATACTTATTAGATAGGCTAAACCCCAGGAAGGTTGGCCTCCCGAGGTTAACAACGGCGGGGCTGGGGCGTCTACCGGGTACTACAAAGGGGTCAAATTACGATGTCAGCAAGCGGGCTTTTTGGAGCAGCGGCGGTACTGTGGTGCCTCGCCCCGGTTGGGAGCGCGGCGCAGGCGCCGGCCGCGCGGCCACGAGCAATTGTCGCCACCGACGTGCGCGAGCTTCCGGCCGATCAGCAGATCATCCACGCTCTGAGCCGCCTCACCTTCGGGCCGAAGCCGGGCGAGTCCCAAAAGGTTCGCTCGATGGGCCTCGACAAATGGATCGACATGCAGCTCCACCCGGAGCGGATCGATGATTCCGCAATCGACGGTTTCGTGGCGCGGTACCCCGCGATCAACCGCGACCAGAACGAGCTCCTTCGGCAATACGCCGAACAGCAGCGCGAGCGGCGGGAAGTGAGACGGGATCGGACCGACAGCAGCATGAGCGGCGCGGACAGCGTGGCAATGCGCCGCGAAATGCAGCAGCGGTTCAACCTCACGCGACAGGTGGTCACGCAGCTCCAGTCGTCGCGCGTCGCACGCGCGGTCGCGAGCGAGAGGCAGCTTCAGGAAGTGATGACGGATTTCTGGCACAATCACTTCAGCGTGTACGTGCAGAAAGGACAGGCCCAGCCGTACTACCTCAACGACTTCGACCGGCACGTCATTCGTCCGCGCTCGCTTGGAAAATTCCGCGATCTCCTCGGTGCGGTGGCGCAAAGCCCGGCGATGCTCTTCTATCTCGACAACGCGCGCAGCATGGCGGACAGCGGCCGCCCGACGCTCTCGGCTGAAGGGAGACAGAGAGCAGCGACCGGACGTGGAAGCGCAGCAGCACGGCGGCAGGCGATGCGTCGAGCGCGGGAAATGCCGCAGCAGCCAGTGCCGCGCCGTCGTCCCGGGCTCAACGAGAATTACGGACGCGAGCTGCTGGAGCTGCACACCCTCGGCGTGGACGGGGGATACACCCAGCAGGATGT
>JBGTEZ010000293.1:0-14498 GCA_041747535.1 Gemmatimonadaceae bacterium | reverse complement strand
TGACCTGAAACCCGGAATCTGATTCGGTTATTATCTCGGTCCTCACCTGAGGAGGGCCGATGCGGAAGTCGAGATTTACGACGGAGCAGATCGTAGGGCTTCTCAAGCAGCACGAGGCAGGAGCCAAGATCAGCGAGCTGTGCCGGCAGAACGGGATCAGCGATAACACCTTTCACCGCTGGAAGAGAAAGTACGGTGGGATGGAGGTGCCGGACGCGAGACGCCTTAAGCAGCTCGAGGAGGAGAACCGCCAACTCAAGCGGATCGTGGCCGACCAGGCCTTGAACCTGGTAGTGGTGAAGGATCTCCTGGGAAAAAAGTGGTGACTCCGAGCAAGCGGCGTATCGCGGTCACCGAGGCGAGAGGGGCCGCAGAGATCTCGGAGAGACGAGCTTGCCGATTCACCGGATTTTCTCTTTCCACGCATCGATACCGATCGCTGAGGCCACTCGATCATACCCTCCGACAGAGACTCAGGGAGCTGGCCGAAAAGAGGCCGCGCTGGGGTTACCGGCGGCTCTACGTGCTGCTCAAGAGAGAAGGCTGCATGAGGAACCGGAAGCTGGTGCAGCGTCTCTATCGGGAGGAGGGTCTCTCGGTGAGGAAGAGGCGACGCCGGAAGATGGTCTCCGTCGCTCGCTCTCCGATGACGTGTCCAGTTGCTCCGAACCAGAGATGGAGCATCGACTTCGTGCGCGACACGCTTGCTGACGGCCGGGTGTTCCGCGGCTTCACCGTGGTAGACGACTTCACCAGAGAGTGCCCGGCGATCGAAGTGGATCACTCGCTTCCCGGAGAAAGGGTGGCCAGGACGCTGGAGAGGCTCTCGAAAGAACGCGGACTGCCCAGGACCATCGTCTGCGACAACGGGCCGGAATTCCAGGGGCAGGTGCTCGACTTCTGGGCCCACCGGCATGGAGTCACACTCTGCTTCATTCAGCCGGGCAAGCCGGTTCAGAATGCTTTCATCGAGAGCTTTAACGGTAAGCTGAGAGACGAATGCCTGAACGAGTCTTACTTCACCAGCTTGAGCGATGCTCGATCCACCATCGAGCTCTGGAGAAAGGACTACAACGAGACCCGACCCCACAGCAGCTTGGGGGATCTAACCCCCGCCGAGTACGTGATGAAGATTAGATCCGATGCAGCTTAACAAATCACTAGACCGAGATAATTCCTGAAGCAGAATAGGGGTTCAGGTCAGGGATTGTTGTCTCGAGCTCGAACTTCAAGACCAATGTCACGCTCCCCGGCTATTGTTGATTCCATTTTTGCTGTCGCGTCAGGGGTCCCGCTCGTTACTATCAACAGTGGCGACCGCCATAACATGGTCAAGGGGGAGCGTGGCTAGAACATCACTCTCCAAGGATTTGATCGCGCCAATTGGATGCTTGCTGGCCGGCGCTTGCAGCGGTCAGGAATTGCCCACGCCCCCGGACGGTGCGGGCAGTTCCGTGCTCTGGACGGCTGCCGGTGTGGTCAGCGGCCAACCTGCCACGGACGGCTCCTCCGTCTATTATGGAACAACGGACCACGAGGTCATTGCTGTAAGTAGTGAGACCGGCATCATTCGCTGGCGATCGCGTACAGACCCAACGACGCCCAAGACGCTTTATGGCCCAAATATCGTCTTGGCCAAGGGGAACGTGATCTTCGGTGATTACCGGATATACGCTTTCGATGCAGTAACTGGCACCCGACGATGGGTTTTCGGTTCGCAGGGAGGGATCCCGGGGCACGCGGCGGGCGCATACGAGTTATCGAGTGATGGGTCGACCGTCTACGCAGGATCGGGATCTGGTCACGTATACGCCGTTAGCGCGGTCGATGGCACGCTTGTGTGGATCAATCCACTCTCGGTGGACGGACAGACCTCGGTGTACGATCCCGTTATCGACGGAGCACATCTGTATGTAAGGGTGCGTCATTTCACGAATCCGATAACGGGCGCTGTCGTTGCGCTTAATCGAAATGATGGAACGGTGATTTGGTCGCACGTCTTCCCCTCGGAAGCTCCGACCAGCTCAGGACCCGTCGGCAAAGTGTTGGTATTCGGGAGTACCGTCATAGTCCCGAATGACAACGGCAAGATATACGCACTCGACAAGAACAGTGGGGCCACGCAATGGACTGCGCCGCGACGCCCAGATGTCATTGGATATGATGACATGCGACCTATCATATTGGCTGGCAATATTCTGGTCGCGGGCTCACTCGCGAATTACCTGACCGGGTACGACCCCGCGACCGGCCGCCAGCTTTGGGAAACCGACGGCGGGCAAGGGTCAGCCGGCAATCCCATGGCTACAGACAGCGTCACTGTTTTCGCGCCCTTCAACAACGGCGTGCTTGGCGCCTTTGACGTTGTGACGGGGGCGAAACGCTGGCTCCGCTCGGCGCCAGTAAGGGGCCACTTCACCTCGCATCCGCTCGTGACGGACGTCGCAATCTACGCCCCGAGTGATCGAGGTCTCATCGCGCTAAGGAAATGAGACCATGAACCGACGTTTCGCAGAATGTCTTCGCATCGCGTTGCCTACAATCCTTCTCGCTGCTTGCGTGGCTTTTGGAGGGTCGAGCGTACCTGCGACGGTGAGCGAAGCGGGCCCTGGGGCGCCTGCGGCCCTCGAACACGGCTTGGTCAGCAATGAGCAACAGATGGTGCGCCCTTCAGACGCCGACGTTGTCGCTCAGAGCTCGACCACAGAGCGCACGGTAGGCTACCTAGCCATGATCGCCGCTGTCGTTGTACTGGTCGGCCTCGCGATCGGATTGTACAGTCTTGCGAAGATTCTTGGCGGATGACAGCCGCCGCAGCTAGAATTCACGAAGAACCGCGAGAATTCGTGCCGGCTGGAGTTTCGTGGGATGCGCCGTAAAGACCCTGAGCCAGCGGGCGCTCTTATAAAGCTGCTCGGAGAGCGAAGGCAGGTTGATCGTACCGATCCAACCCTCGCCGGTAAGCCGCTCGATCCTGTTGCTGCGTCTGAGTACCGGAATATCCAGTCCCAGCATCTGGGTTTTCACCGGATAATCGAGCAGCAATTCACCCGCGGTCAGGCCGAATTCGTGTGCGAGCGCGTTCTCGGCGTCCGCGACGCGCCGCCTGTCGGTGGCGATCCATTCCACCGGTGTATCCTCCAGCTCGGCCGCCGGCCACTCCGCCGCGCGCTTGTAAAGCTTGCGCTCCTTGAGCGACACCAGCAGCGCGGTGGGCCCAGCGCTCTCGAGCCGGTGCATCAAGCCTTCGTCGGTGAATCGCGACAGCGAGTGAACGTCGAGGACTCCGGCGTCTACCGCGTCCTCGACCAGCCGCTTGTACATCGCCGTAGCGCTTCGCACCGCGTGGTGCCAGTAAACGTTCCTGTACATCTGGTACTTGGCGAAAAGGAGCGACTCGAGCGCGGAGAGCGCCTTCTCGCGCACGCCGATGGCGCCGCGCCCGGTGTGGGGATCCTCGACCAGCACCAGCGAGTTGGTGAGGCGGTCGACGTCGATCTCGCCGTAGGGAACGCCGCACATGAATGCATCTCGCTTGAGGTACTCGATCTTGTCGAGGTCGAGAGAGCCCGAGATGAGCCCCTGCAACGGACTCGCGCTGCGCCCGGCGATCAGATCGAAAACCCTTTCCGGCGCATCCGATCCGAGACTTGCAGTCAACAGATCGGCGACACGTCCCTCGGTGATCAGCGGACGGGCGACATCCTCGTGGTGGAGCGCTCCGATCTCTTCCAGCGCGTGGGAGAAAGGGTAATGCCCCACGTCGTGAAGGAGCGCGGCCGACCGCACGATCGCCTGGTCGCGCTCATCGATGGATCCAGCTTCTGCCTCGGCGAGGAGAGCCAGCGTGCGCCGCGAGAGATGGTGGGTTCCGAGTGCGTGCTCGAAGCGCGTGTGGGTAGCGCCGGGGTACACGAGGTAGGTCCAGCCGAGCTGGCGAACGTACCTGAGTCGCTGTACGACGTCTGTGTCGAGCAGGGCGAGCGTTAGCTCGTCGACTCTGATGTTGTTCCAGACGGGGTCGCGCAGTATCTCGAAGCGCACGGCGCCCTCGCGTCCAGCCGCGGCGCTCGTCAGCTTTCCCGCCCCGGAACGTGTCAGCCTTTCGGGCCCGCGTTCTTGATCGCGGCGTCGACGTCGCCGAACTTCTCGAAGTTCTTCCGGAACATGTCCGCCAGCTTTTTCGCCTGAGCGTCGTACGCGGCGCCGTCGCTCCAGGTGCGGCGCGGATGCAGAACCTCGGACGGCACGCCCTTCACCTCGGCGGGAATGCCAAGGCCGAATATCGGATCGGGCTCAGTGCTGACGCCGTCGAGCGCACCGCCGATCGCTGCCGACACCATCGCTCTGGTGTGCGCCAGCTGCATTCTCCTCCCGGTGCCGTACGCCCCACCGCTCCAGCCGGTGTTGATCAGCCAGACATTGGCCCCGTTCTGTTCGAGCAGCTTGCCCCGCATCTCGGCGTACCGCGTTGGATGCCACACCAGAAACACGGCGCCGAAACAAGCGCTGAAGGTCGCCTGCGGCTCGGTCACTCCGCGCTCCGTTCCCGCGACCTTCGCGGTGTAGCCGGACAGGAAGTAGTACATCGCCTGCTGCGGCGTGAGCCTGGAGATTGGAGGCAGGACGCCGAACGCATCGGCCGTCAGGAATACTACGTTCTTCGGGTGTCCCGCCCGTCCGCCCGGGACGTGGTTCCTGATGTAGTGCAGTGGATACGACGCGCGCGTGTTCTCGGTGATCGACTGATCGGCGAAACGCACTTTCTTCGTCGCGGGATCGAGCACGACGTTCTCCAGCACGGTCCCGAACATCTGCGTCGTCTGATAGATGTCCGGCTCGTTCTCCGCGGAGAGGTTGATGACCTTGGCGTAACAACCTCCCTCGAAATTGAACACTCCATCCTTCGACCAGCCGTGCTCGTCGTCGCCGATGCGGCTGCGCTCGGGGTCGGCCGAAAGCGTGGTCTTTCCGGTGCCGGAGAGTCCGAAGAAGAGCGCGGCATCGCCACCTTGTCCGACGTTCGCCGAGCAGTGCATCGACAGCACACCCTGCTTCGGCAGCAGATAGTTCATCACCGTGAACATCGCTTTCTTGAGCTCCCCGGCGTAGCGTGTTCCGCCGATCAGGATCGTGCGGGTCGCGAGATTGAGCACGATGAACGTGCCGCTTCGGGTTCCATGCAGGAGCGGAGTCGCCTGGAACTCAGGAGCGTGGAGCACGGTGAAGTTCGGATCGAACGTCGGCAGATCGCTCAGCTCGGGCCGGATGAACATGTTGCGCACGAATGCCATGTGCCACGCGCTCGGCGAGACGTAGCGCACCGAAAGGCGATAGGCCGGATCAGCGCCGCAATAGAGATCCTGAACCAGCAGCTGGCGCGCTTCGTTCAGGTAGCGCCGAACGTCGGCCAGCAGCACTTCGTATTTCTCGGGTGACAACGACTGGTTCACTTTACCCCAATCGACGTTATGCTCGGACTCCGGCTCGCGCACCACGAACTTGTCGTTTGGCGACCGTCCGGTGTGCGGAGACGTAACGGCGACGAAAGGACCCATGTCGGCGAACTCGCCTTCACCCCTCCGGGCCGCCATCTGAAAAAGCTCGGGGGCGATGAGGTTCCAGAAAATCTCGCCCCGCGGCTTCAGGCCCTGCGCTCCCAGTCCGACGCTGCTTTCACGCGTCACTGAAGCGCGATGCGGCCGTATCTCAGTTGCCATTGCTTCCCTTCCTCTCGTTGATCCGCTGCTGCGCATCCATCACCGCGACGGCGGCCATATTCACGATGTCCTGTACATCGGCGCCCTGTTCCAGCACGTGTACGGGAAGATTCATACCCACCAGAATCGGGCCGATTCGCGTCGCGCCGCCCAGGTGGTGGAGGAGCTTGTAGGCGATGTTGCCCGCGCTCAGGTTGGGAAAGATAAGCACGTTCGCGCGCTCCTTCAGCATGCTGAAGGGGTAGGACGCTTTCAGGATGTTCTCGTCCATCGCGGTGTCGGCCTGCATCTCGCCGTCCACGATGAGGGTCGGGTCGCGCTTCCGCAGGATGTCCACCGCGCGAGCTACCTTCTCGGCTTCGGGGTGGCGCACCGAGCCGAAGTTGGAGAAGGAGAGCATCGCGATCCGCGGCGTGATGCCGAACGTCCGCACGATGCGTCCGGCTGAGTACGCAATCTGAGCGAGCTGCTCCGAGGTCGGCTCGATGTTGACGGTGGTGTCGCCGCAGAAGATCACGTGCTTCTCGAAAACGAGCATGTAGAGTCCGCTGACGACTTCGGCCTTGGGATGGGCGCCGATCACCTGGAGTGCGGGCCGGATCGTCTCGGGATAGTGCATGCCGACCCCGGCGAGAAGCGCGTCGGCGTCGCCGCAGGCAACCATCACCGACCCGAAATAATTTCCATTGAAGAGGAGCTGGTGCGCTTCGCCGTGGCTCAGTCCTTTGCGCTGCCGGCGCTTCCACAGATACTCGGCGTACTTGTCGCGCTTGTCGGAAGTGCCGGGGTCCTCGACGATGATGTCGTTGAGCGAGATCTTGTGCTCGGCCGCAATACGATTGATCACCTCGCGCTGTCCGAGCAGAATGGGGGAGCCAATGCCTTCCTCGACGATCATGCGCGCGGCGCGAATGATCTTGGGATCCTCGCCTTCGGGGAATACGACCCGCTTTGGATCCCGCACCGCGCGATTGATTATCCCGCGCATGATTCCGCGCGCGCGGCCGAGTCGCTCCTCGAGCCGCTCGCGGTAGTGCTCGAGGTCGATCATCTCCTTGGCGACGCCGCTCGAGACCGCGGCCCATGCGACCGCCGGAGCAACCCACAGCAGAATGCGCGGATCGAACGGGAAGGGAATCAGATAGTCGGGGCCGAACTTGACCGAGCGGAGGCCGTAGAGGCGCGACACGCTTTCCGGAACGTCTTCCTTGGCCAGCGCCGCGAGGGCTCGGGTCGCCGCCATCTTCATGGCTTCGTTCACTTCGGTTGCGCGCGCATCCAGTGCGCCCCGGAAGATGAACGGGAACCCGAGCACGTTGTTGACCTGATTGGGGTAGTCGCTCCGTCCGGTCGCGATGATCGCGTCGGGGCGCACGGCGCGCACCGCTTCGGGCAGGATCTCCGGCTCTGGATTGGCCAGCGCAAAGACGATCGGTTGATCGGCCATCCTTGCGATCATTTCTCCGGTAACGGCTCCGGCCACCGAGAGACCGACGAACACGTCGGCACCTTTGAGCGCGTCGTCGATCGTCCGCGCCTTGGTCTTGCTCGCGAACTTTGCCTTGTACGGGTCGAGTTCACCCGGGCGTCCGGCGTAGATGCACCCTTGTCTGTCGATCAGGATGATGTTCTCTCTCGCGACGCCCAGGCGCACATAATGCTCGGCGGTGGAAATAGCTGCCGCCCCAGCTCCGGAGAACACGACTTTGATGGCCTCTATCTTCTTGCCGACGCACTCGAGCGCGTTGAGCAGCGCGGCGCCCGAAATGATCGCCGTCCCATGCTGGTCGTCGTGGAAGACTGGGATCTTCATCGTCTTCCGGAGCGTCTCCTCTATATAGAAGCAGTCCGGGGCCCGGATGTCCTCGAGGTTTATTCCGCCGACGGTCGGCTCGAGCAGCTGGCAAAACTTGATGACGTCGTCCGGATCCTCCGACCCAACCTCGAGATCAAAGACATCGAGATCGGCGAACTGCTTGAAGAGATTCGCCTTTCCTTCCATCACCGGCTTGCCGGCGAGCGCTCCAATGTTGCCGAGTCCGAGTACGGCGGTGCCGTTTGTAACCACCGCGACGAGGTTACCCTTGGCCGTGTACTTGTAAACGTCCTCGGGATTGGACTTGATCTCGAGACAGGGAAGGGCAACGCCCGGAGAGTATGCCAGCGCGAGGTCGCGCTGGTTGTTGAGCGGCTTGGTGGGCACGACCGCGATTTTTCCGGGCCGTCCCTGAGAGTGGTAGTCGAGGGCGTCTTCGCTCTTCATGGACCTGGAAAAATGGGTGGCCCCTCAGCTTAGTGCCACCCTGAAGCCCGATTTCAACCGCGCCGGTGCCGCTTTTTTCCCGTCCTACTTTGTAACGTCCATCGCCGTCGGCGTGGCGACCAGAACCGCCGTGACGAGTAACACTAGAGCGGCAACAGCCACCTCCATCGTTGCCGAGCGCCTGATACTCCGCACGCCTTCGAGCTTTCCCAGCCTCGGCTTGACGTAAAGAAAATTATAGGCGCCTGTCGCAGTCACTATTCCGAGGACTGCGAGCTTGACGAGGAGAGTCCTTCCGTACTGCGTTTGCCAAAGCGCCGGCACCGTTCCGAGGTGAAGCCAGCCGGCAAATACGCCGGCCGACGCAGTGATCGCCGCGAAGACAAGGGCCGTCGGACTGAACGCGTTGACGAGGTCCGCGACGGCGGGGCCCCGGTCGTCCGTATCGAGCCGCATCGCCGCCGGGATACCAGCAGCCAGCAGAATGAACAGGCTTCCCAGCCAGCCCGATGCACCAATGATGTGAATCGCGTCAGCCAGAACCGCGAGCGACCGGAGCATTGGCGCTGAGGCGGCGTGTCCGGACAGCGCGGGAGCGAATGAGCCAAGTACGGCGCCGGCCGCGGCGATGATCCATCCGCGCGCGGGATCTCGGCGAGCTGACGTGAACCCGGCTATCGCCACGACGACCGCCACAGCCTGGAGCAGCCAGCCCCACCCCCAGGTCGTCGCCCCGATCATCCCCCACATGAGCGCCGGAGCAAACCCGGAGCCTGGAGGGTGCATCGCGTACGATTGTGCGAGGAGTCGCATGAGAACGACGGCCGCGAGTGCGATCGAGGCGTAGAATCCAATGCTCGCGGCCCGCTGACTAGCGGTCGGCAGCATGGGTGAATATTGCCGCTGGTTCCTGCTCGCCAGCCGAACCACCACCAGTTGGAACACGACTGCGCCGGTCAGAACCAGGATCGCGGCGAACTGGAGCCAGCGGATCACCACGTAAAGGGGCGACCCCGCGTCGAATCGACCCGCGTCCGGGAAGGTCATGGGGTCGTGGTGCGGGGCGGTAGCGGCTGTCGAGTCCGCGGCGGTCCCGATGCCAGCGGCGGGAGGAGTTGCCAGACCGACCGCGCCGGAATCGATCGAGAACGTGTAGTTCCCCCTCACCGGGTGTCCATCTGCACCTGCCACCTGCCACATCACGGTGTAAACGCCCGCGACAAGCCGGGAATCTATTGGCGTGACAATGGTGCGCTTGTCGCTTCCGAACGACGATGTCTCGAGGAGGACGCGCCCATTGGGTCCTCGCAGCTCGACGCGCGTGAAGGCCAGCTCCGCGGCTTCGGTGAACACGAGGCGTATTTCTGTCGGCGCGATTCCGAGCTTCGCGCCGGCAGCCGGTACCGAGCTTTTCAGCCCTCCGTGGGCAAAGGCCGCTGACGGAGCCGATAGCAGGCAAGCCGCTACCAGCCCCGCGAGGGAACGGATCATCTACATCTTCATCTTCGAGTGGTCCATCCCTTCCATCGGATCCTTTTTCGGCGGCGGCTTTTTGGCGGCGGGTTTCTTCGCCGCGGGCTTCGTCGCTGTCTTCGCGGCGGGTTGCTTCGCGACGGGCTTCTTCGCCACCGCCGGTTTGGCGGCGCCTGCTTTGCTGGACGTATGTGCGTGGGCTGGAGAAGCAGAACCCGATTTCTCCGACATCATCTTCTGCATCATGGCGCGGTGCTCGGCAGGCATATCAGCCATCATCGCGGTCATCATGCGGCGCATCTCCGGATCCGCCATCAATCGCGCTCTGATGACCGGATCCGACATCATCTTCATGTGAAGCGCCATCATGCTTTCGGATGACATTCCCGAAGCAGCAGTCCCCGACATGCCCGGCATGGTCGAGTGATCCATGCCGGGCATTGGCGCGGCGGTGGGCGATACTCCATGCTGCATCCCGGCCATTCCTGACGTGCCGGAGTGGTCCATGCCGGCCATCACCGCGCCTCGCTCGACGGTCGGCTGCGGGAACCCCGCCAGGAAACCACGCACCGGGCCTCCCATGTTCTGGACGCCCATCATTTCTCCCATCTCTTTCCACTGCGCGACGGTCATCACGTAGGAGGTGTCGTCGCGATACCGGCGGGCAGCCTCGAGGATCCGCGCTCGCTTCTCGTTGCGGGGAACGGCAGGATTGGCGAGGATATCGCTCACCACGTCGTGCATCGAATGCAGGTTGTCGAAAATGATTGCCGCTTCCGGATACCTTGCCGTGAACAACGGCGCGACCGCGGGCGACATTGGCATGATGCGCGGCATATTGGCCGGCGGGTTCTCGATCATCTGCTTGAAGCGCGCGACGGTAGCGATGACTCCGGTCTGTCGCTCGTCGAGATTCCTGCCGGCGAGCAACGGCTCGTAGAGGCCGATCTGCAGCCAGTGATACGCCCAGATCAAGCCGTTGAACTTCGGGTAGTTCTTCCGGAAGGCCAGCGAATATGGCTGCCCCTCCATCAGCTCCATCGTTTTCGGGTGTGAGCTGAAGGCGAGATCCCTTCGTGTCTTGTAATACCGGATCAGCTCCTGAACTTTTTCATCCTTGCGCGCGACAGGAAGGCTCTCGTCCGCCCACACGTCGTAGACCTGGCGGTGGAAGAGATGCGCCCAGTCGAACATCATCTTGGCTTCCGGTGCGAGCTTCGCGTACGCGATCTCGATGGCCGCTTCCTCCAGCGGAAGGCGCGGAGGGCGGACGAGCACTTCGCGCGTGATGAACGCGTACTCCTTCTCCTCCAGCAGCGACGTCGGCGCGCCCGGTCTGGTCCATAGTCTCTCGTAGAGGATCGCATGGCCGTAGTCGAACGCGTTGAACAGGCGGTCGGCGGCGGAATAGTTGTCGCGGAATTTCCAGTTGAAGCTGCCGGGCAGGTAAAACTGCTCGTAGGTCGTCGACCACTGTGCGTGCAGTTTCGGGCTGACAGCGAGCGTGCAGAACGTCGTCAAAAGCAAAAGGGCGGGTTTCATGAGTGCTCTCTCGTCGCCAGGCGACGATGGGGTGAAATGAAAGATTCGCATCAACTTCCCGGCATCAGCCAGCGAACCGAGAAAGCGCGGGCAAGGCCGAATGTCACGAACCAGCCTTGTTCGCCTCCGGTGAACCTCTTCCCGAGGCCTGCGTCCATCGCCAGATGAGGGGAGGCCTGATAGCGAATGCCGGCTCCGGCATTCCATTGAGCCTCCTCGCCCGTAACTACGGGCTTGCTCACGAACGTCTCGGCCGTAATGAGCATCGCCCTGAGCGGAAAGGCGCGGTCGACAGCCAGGCCAAGGAGCCAGCGCGACACCTCCGAGGCTCCAGCGTCGGACACCGAGGTGGTGGCCGTTGTTCCGGGGCTCGGGCCGAAAGTGTATCGGCCGTTGAAATGAAAGCGCGCCCAGGTGAAAGTTCGCGTCGCGATTCCTTTCGCCGAAAAGTAGGCGTTATCCGCGGCCAGGCCTCCGAATGGCAACAGCAGCTCCCCCGCGATTCCGAGCGCGGGGATCGCGGTTTCAGCGTTCAGGTTGTGGAGCATCGAGATGTCCAGCCCGGCTGCACCGATGGTTTTTCCAGCGGGCCCGCGGTCCACGTAGGCGAGCGGTACTCCGATCTCGATGTGGGTGCGCGGAAGAATCCCGTAAGCGATCTCGGGCTCTACTTCCCAGGTGTATTGGCCGCCGTTAGCGCGCTCGAGCCGGAGCGGAGCCAGCTGCAGCTCAAATGCATAGCGCTCGGTCGCATACGCGTCCTCGACCGTGATCGGGCGGCCGGCATCGGTGTTGTAGTAGTCCGTCTGCGCGCCGAGCGAGTGGGGCACGCCGGCCAGCAAGGTGGCGGCGACGACGATCAGGGCTGTGACAGGGGGGAAGGACAGACGGGTATGGCTCAGGCGTTTCAATGGGTCTCCGATGATGGCTTCGGCTGTGAACGGGCTTTACTCTGCGTAAAATGTGCCACGAGCAAGCGGGGCGGCAGCCTACGAGGCGAGTGGAACCCCGCCCGCGGTGTGGTGTGGACAATCGACGCCGCCAAGTCCAAAGGGCAGGCCGCCGCAAAGGAGATGAAAAAGCGCCGGCTCATCGTGCCCGCGACACCGTCCACTGTGTCCGCCGGCGTGAATCGCGTGTTCCACCTGCACACTCGGTCCCGCAGGGTGGAGCGGATGCGTCACGACCACTCCAGAGCTTACCACTGCCGCCAGCATTGCGGTCGCCGCGATCAAGGATCGCGTTGTGACATGGGACCGGTTGGGCAGTGGCTCTCCTGACAAGCGAAGCACGCGCTGCTCTGCGAGGTCGTAACGGCTGAATCCCGCTGCGGCAGCTGTCGGCAAAGGGGCCTGCTTCCAGCCCGCGACGGTTAGAATGGCCGAAGCAAGAACCAGCGGCATCCCCCTGGCGGCAACATCGTCGGCCTCGAACTCCGCCTCGTCCGCGACGTCGGCGGCGAGCTTTCTGAGCGCCGGGATCCAGAAAAGCATGCAGGCGAAAAACCTGAGAACGGCCAGCCGGAGCGGGTCGCGGCGATCCAGGTGAGCACGCTCATGAGATACGAGTCGCTCGAGCTCGGCTGGCGAGAGAGCATCCGCGAGCTGTGCCGAGAGGTAGATGCGGGGCTTCCACCATCCCGCGGTGAACGCGGGATTGGGAAGTCCGTCGACGATACTTACTTTCGCGGGATCGACGCCCGCCCCGGCGATCGCGTCCCGAAACGGGCCGATCGAAAGGGGATTCATGAGGTTAAGTGTGCCGATCACCTGATTGAGTCTAAGCCACGCCCGACCACGATCCGCCATGGCATAGCCGAATCCGAGAGCCAGCGCGACGTGAAAGCCTGAATGCACGGGTCCGAGCAGTACGTGAAGGGCGACGAGACAAAGGTTGCCGATATTGTCTCTGCCATCGAACAGATTCGCGTCGGCGCCGAGAGCGTGGTGACCGACCACGGGGATGGTGGCCAGGAGCGTCAGCCCGCTGATCAGGAATAACAGCAGACGGCGGCGCGAGAAATCGCCGCCGCACCCGAGGCCCGCGACGCGCATTGGCCTACTCTCCGTCCCTGAGACGGCGTCGGATGGCGCGAGCCAACTCTGCCAGCCGCGCCGGATCCCGCTCGGCCAATACGTCGACGAACGACGCCGCAACGACATCGGGCTCGAACGCCAGCACCTGGGCGACGATCTGACGCGAGGCATGCTTCAGGAACTCCGCCTCCGACCACCGCGCTTCGTAGTGGAGGCGATCGCCGCGCTTGAAGCGTCGCAATAACCCCTTGGCAACAAGCTTGTTGAGAACGGTTATCACGGTCAGTTGTGCCACATCGTGGGATTCTGCGACTACATCATGTACGACACGTGCAGGGGAGGGCGCGCCCAGGTCCCAGACCGCGCGCATGATGCGGGCCTCGAGGTCACCGAGGACTTTGGCCAGTCCCTGGGATCCGAGGCGGAAGTTATCCTGAATGCGCGGCAGTTTCTTTGGCTTCGACATTACCACCAGAACAATGGTTGCAATTGCGTTTTATCCGGCATAAATCTACTTCGAAGTCATGCGGGCGGTGAGGGTTGGCCGGTTGCGTTCGTCAATTGCATCGTGGTGAGCGACCAGGACCGGCAGCGTTTTCCCGAAGCGAAATATTTGTTGGCAAACGGCCATCGCACCCGATCAGGGAGCCGATCGTGAAAGAGACTACGGTGCAAATCGACGGGATGATGTCCGTCTTCGACGCCGCGGGCGTCGAGAAGCAGATCAGGCACCGGGACGGTGTCGAGAGGGTGGACGCCAACTTCCTGAGCGGCACGGCGACCATCGCATACGACGAGAGGCGTGTCGCGCCGGATGACATCAAAGCGTTTGTCGCCGAATGCGGCTACCACTGCCTCGGTGAGGTCATTCCCGCGCATGTCTGCGCGGTTGGCAAACCGCCTGAGGAAAAGGTCGTGGTTGAAGCCCGGACTCGCGCGAGCGGCGCCAAGGGTGAAGCGCACGCTGGCCGGGCGGAAGAGATGGCGCGGGACAAAGCGGAGATGGCCCAGGAGATGGGGCACGGGATGGGAGAATCGATGGACGCGCTGGTGAAGGACATGCGTCGCCGCTTTTTCGTCACGCTCGCCCTGGCAGCCCTCATCTATCTCTACGCGCCGATGTTTCAGCAGCTCACCGGCATCGCGGTACCAACGCCGTTTGGAATCTCGAACGACCTGCTGGGTTTCCTGCTTGCGACTCCGGCGGTCTTGTACGGCGGCTGGGTCTTCTACATTGGCGCCTGGCGCGCAATCGGGAATCGTGTCGCCAACATGGCGGTACTCGTTTCACTATCAGTGCTGGCGGGGTACCTCTTCAGCGTTGGCGCGACGTTCTTCTTCACGGCTGAAGTCTTCTACGAAGCAGTCGCGGTGCTGCTCGTCTTCATCCTGCTCGGTCACTGGCTGGAGATGCGCGCGCGGGCCGGAGCGTCGAAAGCCGTGCAGGCGCTCCTGAGCCTCGCC
>JBGTEZ010000292.1:0-6686 GCA_041747535.1 Gemmatimonadaceae bacterium | reverse complement strand
GTATCGCTTGCACACGTGCGCGAGACCGATGGTAGAGCGACCCTTGAAGCTCCCGATCTCGAGATTCGCGCCCTCGGCCGGCGCCAGCGCGGCGGCGATCATGATGCACCGCGCTTCGCGCTCGGACAGATAGCCGGGCGCTTCACGCATCAATGCCCAGCCCCTGTCACAGACGGAGCGGAGGTCGCGGAAACGCTTGGGAAAGGGGGCGTTAGCCAAGCGGACTCACGTAAGCGTCGCCGGAAATGAGATTTCCGATTCTCTGGTCGTAGGTGTGGTTCTCACGCACGAATACCTGGCCCTCACGCCTGATCCGCTCGCGCGCCGCGGAATTCTCAAGGTAATGCTTGATCTTCTGCATGCACGAGTCGACATCCTGGTACCACGCACAGTGCTCGCCCTCGCGGAGCATGCCCGTAAGACCCGGTGTGCCCTGGCCCAGATAGAATCCTCCGGCGAGAATGACCATCCAGGTGCGGTCGGAAGTGTAGTTGGTCCCGCCCCTGGCGCGATCCGGATTGATCCCGAGCGAGATGCTGGAGCTCGAGCAAACCGCGGCAAACTCCTCGCCCTCGACGGGGAGGCCGTGCCACTTGAGCTCGTCCCGCCACTGGTGCCAGTTGGGTCCCCAGACTTTCAGGTCGTACTTCTTCGCGACCTTGAGAAGAAAAGTCGCGCGCGTTGGATCGTATCCCGATCCGATGAAGCTGACGTCGGAATGGTACTTCGCCTGGTACGGCACCGGTCGAATGTCGCGATCCGCGGCGGCGGGAAGAAACTTTGCCGGAAGCCCGAGAGCTCTCCACTCGTCCTCGAAACCCGTCACGAAAAAAGTCTGACTGAGCTTCCCGACCTCCATGATGTGCTTGATGTCCGGACGGTACGTGGCGCGATGCCACTGCGGATCGTGGTACCACATGGCGTTCGGCGTGTCGCGAACGATGGAGTGAACGGTGTCGAGATCGAGCGCGTGGCACTTGGAGAGGAAGACGAAATCCGGCTTGAACTGGTGGGCGCTTCCAAGCGCCCACTTTTGAGTAAGTCGGCGGCCAATGAGCCGCTTCGCCCGACGGTCATCGACCAGACGGGTCTTGTGACCGGCGCGCCGCAACGCGCGCTCCACGCCTTTTTCCATCCGCCATTTATTGCCGCTGCCGATGATCAGAATTTTCACGTGTCCGGCTTTTCCTGTTTGATCCGCATGGATCTCTCCCACAGCCGCGCATACTTCGCCATCACGCTCGCCGCGGCCAGGCAGGCGAGGATCAGTCCGTGCGCGCCGTCCCGCCACCCGCTCTTGAGCACATACATCCTGAAAAACCGCGCTGGCGGCTTGAAGAACACAGCAGCCGCCGTGCCCCGGCGCCCCTTCGTGTGGTGCTGGTCCGCCCACCACCGGCTGTAGCGCTCGAACTTCTCAAAGTACTGATCGAGTGACGTGTAGGTGTAATGGAGCAGCGCGGCGCTCAGCTGCCCCGCGACACCGGCAATCTCTACGTGCTCGTGCACCTGGCTAGCGTTGTAGCGGTGCTCGCGCCTGAACAGACGTATCGGGTGGTCGTCCTCACCGCTCCAGCCACCATGCCTGATCTCGCGTCCGAGGAAAAAGTTGCGTCGCTTCACTCTGTAGGCATTGACTCGCCCCACCCCCGCGCCGGTCACCCTTTCTATCTCCGCCGCCAGCTCCGGCGTACAACGCTCGTCCGCGTCCAGCACAAAGACCCACGGCGTGGTCGCCTTGTCGATTGCGTTGTTGCGCGCGGCGCCGATAGTCGTGAAGGGCGGGCTCAGAACCGTTGCCCCGGCGCTCCGCGCCAGAGCGACGGTGTGGTCCGTCGAATCGTTCTCCACGACGATCACACCTCTCGCCCAGCTGACCGAGGCGATGCATTCGACGATGTTGGCGGATTCGTCGTGAGCCGCGATCACCGCCGTCACGTCGGGGGCGGGGGAGCCGCGGTCGGGGGCGGTCACCGGGTCCGGCGGGTCCCGCTGCGCGCGATTTCCATCGCGCTGGAGAAGCCTTCGATCATGCGCTCCTCGGGGAACTCCCTCGCGACCCGCACCTTGGCGGCGTTGCCCATCGCATCACGCTGCTCCTCGCTCACGAGAAGACCCGCCACCGCGGCAGCCGTGCCAGCCGAATCGTCACGCGGATAGAGCGCCCCGCTGATGCCGTGCGCGATGTAACGCTCAGCGACTCCACCTTCGCTGGCGATCGTCGGAACACCGAGCGCCATGAGGTCCAGAATTCCGTACGCGGCGCTGTCTCCATCGGCGACGACCCAGCCCAGATGCGCGTCCTGCATGATCTGGATCTCGTCGTCGCGCTCGCCGAGGAAGCTGACGAGGTGCAGCACGCGGAGCGCGGCGGCCTGCATGCGCAAATCTTCGTCGTCCGATCCGGCCCCGACGATTATCAGCCGAAGACCCGGGTGCCTCGGCGTCAGCATCGAGATGGTGCGGATCGCCGTGGCCGCGCGTCCGCGCGAACCTGGATCGTAGACGCAGACGATGTATCTCGGCGCCGGCGCCTGCGTCTCATCGCCCTCGTGCTCGGCGGCGTCCTCGGGCGTTACGTGCGTCGGGTACAGCGAAGCGTCGATTCCGATCTCGGCGACCGCGGATGGCAGCGCATTCTTGGGAACGTGCGCGGCGTGGCGGTCAGTCTCGCTGGCGAAGAGATAGCTCGTTCTGGCGAGTCTCGATCCCCAGCGCCCGGCCGGTCCCATCTTGAGGTACTTGCCCGCCGGCGTCCATCGCACGACCGTCCCGCCCCTGCTCAGCCAGCACGCCGTCGCGGCAACCAGGTGTTCGCGATCCGTGGAGACAAAAACCGCATCAACGTCCCAGCGCCGGAAGATCTTTTTCAGTCGCCGCGCGGCCGAGAAGAAAAACCCGTCGGTGGAGAACGGTATGATCTCGAACGGCTCGGGGATCGGGGTATGCCGCGCCTGTCCAGCCTCCCGGCGCGGCGAAACCGTGAGATGGACGTTGCTGTCGGGAGTCACGAGCAGAGATGCCTTCGCGCCCTTTTCCGACAATCCGCGCGCGGCCCTCGCGAAGAGCCGGGCTGTACCCGACCATTCCCGACCCGAATGAATGAAGAGAGCGTGCAAGGTTTCCTTACCGTTATCCTGCTGAAGGAGCTAATTGGGATGGCGTCACGGTATCCGTAGCGCGGTCTTCGGCACTGAACTGCATCGAGTACAAACGGTAATACGCCCCTCGCTTCGCCAGCAGCTCGGCGTGGGATCCCCGCTCCACGATCTCGCCCCGGTCCATAAAGACAATCTGGTCGGCATGCACGATCGTTGACAGGCGGTGCGCGATCACAAAAACCGTTCTTCCTTGCAAGAGTCGGTCAACTGCCTCCTGCACGAGCCGCTCGGACTCGGTATCGAGCGCCGAAGTGGCTTCATCGAGAATGAGGATTGGCGGGTCGCTCAGCAAGGCCCGCGCGATCGCGAGCCGCTGGCGCTGACCGCCCGACAACCTCGTCCCGCGCTCTCCAAGGACCGTGTCGTAGCCCTGCGGGAGGTCCATGATGAAATCGTGGGCGTTACCCGCTTTCGCGGCAGCCTCGATCTGCTCCTGCGTGTACTTGTCGGGCGCGCCGTAGGCGATGTTGTTGCGCGCGGTATCGTTGAAGAGAACCGTCTCCTGGCTGACGATCCCCGTCAGAGCGCGAAGGGCCGGCAGCTTTATCTCGCGGGTGTCGATCCCGTCCAGCAGAATGCGGCCCGCCGCGGGCTCATAGAACCGGGGAAGCAGGTCTACCAGAGTGCTCTTCCCCGCCCCGCTCGGCCCCACCAGCGCGACGACCTCGCCCTTTCGCACCTGGAGGTCGATACCGGAGAGTACAGGATTCCCGTCGTAGGCGAAGCTGACCTTCTCGAATCGGACGTCGCGGTCGAAGGCAGCCCGATCGCGGGTGCCCCGGTCGCGCTGAAATTCCGCCGGCGAATCGAGGATCTCGAACAATCTTTCTGCCGATGCGAGCGACGACTGCGCAGTGGCGCGCATCGCGGACAGCTGCTTGAGCGGCTGAAGCAGTCTGAGCACCAGCGTCAGGAAGGCGAGCAGCGTCGCGCCGGTCATGCTCCCCGCGACCAGCACTTCGCGGGCGCCGAGCCAGAGGACGAGCACCGCGATCCCCATGCCGACGATCTCGGTGACCGGCGGCGCGAGCAGCGCCAGCCGCGTCAGCCTGACGCTGCTCCGCGCGTACTTGTTGCTCCCTTCGCCGAAACGCTTCTCCTCGTACGCCTCCGTTCCGAACGACTTGACGATCCTGATGCCGGCGATCGTCTCCTGCAGCACGCTGGTCATCTCTCCGTGGACGTTGCCTCGGCGCAGGTTCCCTTTCCTCAGCTTTTTGAGCATCGGCTGGAACGCGACGGCGAGAATCGGCAGAATCACCAGCGCCAGGAGCGTCAGCTTCCACGAGATGCTGAACAGGATGGCGATGTACACGACCACCAGCGAGACACTCTGGAGCGACTGCGTCACGATCTGGGTGAGGATCAGCCGCGTCTCGAATGTGTCATTTATCACGCGGGACAGTATTTGACCCGCCTTCATCTGGGTGAAGTAGCCGAGCGGGAGGTGGGCGAGATGACGGTAGACCGCGTTCCGCAGATCCCGGGTCACGTACTCCTGGAGCGAAGCGCCGAACTGTCCGGCGATCCATACCAGAAGGTTCTTTGCGAGCACGGCCGCCAGGACGATCATGATCACGTTGAGCAGCGACGTCATCTCGTCGCCGGGAACGATCGTGCCTCCCACCGTACGATCGAGCAGGCCGGCGACCCAACCCGTCTCCATTCCGGTAGGGGGCTGATGGAACAGGATGTTGAGAAACGGTATCAGGAGCGCGATCGCGAAGCCGTCGAGCAACGCGGCGGCGAAGTTTCCAACGATCGTGATCGTCATGCGCCACCCGTGGGGGCGCAGAAAAGGGAGGAGCTTCCTGTAGACGCCCGTCGCCACTACCGGCGGGGAGTCAGCAGCGCCAGCGGCAGAATCACTTCTTCGGGTGTCACGCCGCCATGGAGGAAGGATCCGCGGTAGCGGCTCTGATACTCGCGCAGCTTGGTCGGATAGACGAAGAAGCAGTCGTTGGTGGCAAGGAGCGTGTTCCCGCCGGCGCCGCGCCGCGGAAGTCGCAGCATGTCCTCGTTGGTGAACAGCAGCGCCTGATCGGGCCGCTCGGCCCGCAGGTCCTCGCCGAACTTGTAGCGCAGGTTGGCGCTGGCGTCGCGCTTGGCATAGACCGTCGCTGGAGTGTTGCAGTGGATCGAGCCGTGATCGGTGGTGAGCAGCACCGAGATGCGGCGGCGCGATGCCTCCTTCAGGACGCTGAAGAGCGCCGAGCGCTGAAACCACTGGCGGGTGATCTGGCGAAGAGCGATCTCGTCGCGGGCGACCTCGAACAGGATCTGCGATTCGCTGCGGCCGTGGGTGAGCAGATCCACGAAATTGAACACGAATGCGCTGACGCCCTCGGGACCGATCGCGGTCCCGAGATGTCGCTCGAGCTCGTCGGAGTTGCCGGCGGTGGAGATCTTCTGGTAGCGCACGGGAGTCTTGCCACAAAGCTCCTCGAGGTGCGTCTCGAGCAGCTCGCGCTCGTGGGCATTGAGCGACTCGTCTTCGCGATCGGCGTTGCCCCACCAGTCGGGAAGCCGCGCGGCGATCTCTCCCGGAAAGAGTCCGCTGAAGAGCGAGTTCCGCGAGTACGGTGTCGCCGTGGGAAGGACGGCGAAATAGTGCGTCGTCTCGACGTCGAAGAATGGAGCGAGCAGCGGCTCGAGGACGCGCCACTGATCGAGGCGCAGGCAGTCGACGACGATGAAAACCGCGGCCTTGTCGCGCTGGAGAATCGGGAGCAGAAACTCACTGACGATATCTATCGACAGCGGAGGGCGGTTTCCCTCGAGATCCTTGAGCCACGCGGGATATGCCTCCTTCATGTAAGCCGCGAACTCGCGGTGCATGTCGGGATAGAGGCCGCGCAGCGATTCGTAGAGTCCCGTCTCGCCGGCGGCGGCGAGGTCCACGTCCCAGCGCATCAGCTCGTCGAAGCGCTCGATCCAGCCGCGCCAGTCGAGATTCGTATCGCGCTCGAGCTCGATGGCGCGGAACCGCTCGACGAAGCTGCGCGCGATGGCCTGCTGCCGGATGCGCGGGCCGTCGAGGATTCTCGTCACGACGCTCAGGACCTGTCGCGGGTTGATCGGCTTCACCAGGTAATCCCTGATGTTGGCGCCAATCGCTTCCTTGAGCGTCGAATCCTCCTCGCTCTTGGTGACCATCACGACGGGAAGGTTGGGAGCCAGCTCCCTGACGTCGCGGTAGACCTCGAGCCCGCGCTTGCCCGGCATCTGCTCGTCGAGGAGCAGGATGTCGAACGGGCGGCGCCTGAGCAGCTCGATGGCATCGTCCGCATTCGATGCCCACTCTACGGTATAGCCTTTGGAGCGCAGAAAGATGCGGTGAGGCTCGAGGAGCTCACCTTCATCGTCTACCCAGAGTATCGCTTTTGGGGGGATCAGGACCGGCGCGGCCATGAATCGGAATGTAGCCGGGGCGCAACTCCATGCCTAGATTCGGAGCGTGATAGGCCAACCGCCCCGCTTCACTCTTGCCACGCCCCTTTTTCGCTTCCGCGCGCTCGCCGCGCT
>JBGTEZ010000291.1:0-3154 GCA_041747535.1 Gemmatimonadaceae bacterium | reverse complement strand
CACCATCTCGGCACCAACACCTGGGCGGCGGGAGCGGCAAGGGCGACCGATGACGATGCGCGGCTGCTGGAGTGGGAGATCCTCGTTCCCACGCAGGGCGATGCGGAACGCGCCGCGGCGAGCCTCGCGTCTGCCGGATACCCAGCGGAAAAAGATGGAAATACATGGCAAACCGTGGATCCGTGGGGCACGGCGCTCCGACTCGTAACCGAGGCTTGACCGTTTCATTCCCCATGACGATGTTGTCGGAGTCGAATCCTAACCACTTGTTTACGGCAGGCATAGCATGAATATCATGCGTTCCAAATACTTCCTGGCAGCTTTCGCGTTTCTGGGCGTTGCCGCATGCGCGGATTCGACCGGACCGGGCAACGTTGGCGACGATGACGCGATGCGTAGCCTGACTATCGGCTTGAGCTCGGCCGCGGGCGTGCCGCTCCCGTTCGCGCTTTCGCCTTCGGCCCTGGGAACCGTGGCGCGGGGAATCGACCGCATCAATGTCGGGATCGACGGCCTCCCCAAGACCATGTACGCCCTTGGATTGCGCGTGACCTACCCGGCCGGCACCTGCATGGAGAATCTCATCGTGTACGCGCCGACAAGGGTTCGCTTCGGACCGGAATGCACGCCACCGCCGCTCGGTTTGTTGCTGGTGTTGTGGGAGACGAGATCGGGCTCGCGGCCGCCCGACCGAATGATTCTCATATCGGGAGATGTCGGAACGTCGAACTTCGCGAATGTCGCGCGTCTGTCATCGGAGCAGACCGACCACATTTTCTTCCCCGCTTTCGCCATCCAGGTAAGAGATCGCGAGGAATTCTGGACGTCCATCGCCGGTGTTCTCGAGAGCCAGGTTACCGCTACCAGCGAGAGCTGCAATGTACCGCCGCCCGCCTTTGCAAAGAGCTCGAGCTGCAACGTGGCCTCGTTCACGGAGTCAGGTCAGATCACGTTTGAGCGATTCGACTTCAATACATTCACGGCGGGTCCACCGCCGGCGCGTCAGACGATGGAGCTCGTGATACCGTCGCAGAGTCTGCGCGGAATCCTGCAGGCCGTAACCGAGATCAAGCCGGTAACGATTCCTGCCGGCCCCTGGGATTACTAGAGCTTTCTGATCACCAGCTCAGCGACGTATTGTCGCGGTGCGCTCGGCTCAGGAGTGGCGGGGTAGGGCGCGAGGGCGACGAATCGGACCGACAGGCCGCCGGCCTGCGCTTCGTTCCCGGGCGAGCTCAAGCTCAGGACGGCGGTCTCGCTTGGCGAGCCTTTCCTCGAAACCGTGAGTTCGATCCTGGCATCGCCCTCCCAGACGCAGACCACGCTCTTCGGACAGCGGGAGTCGTCGCGTACCTGGTTGAAAGTGATGCGGGTTGGACTGCCGTTCACGACCGCTGTCCTGCCAACGGGAAGTGAAAACGCTACGTCGGGTTCGGCGGTGATGACGTTTTCGACGCTCGCGCAGGCTTGAAAGATCAGTAAGCTGAAGGCGGCGGCGGTAAAGCGAAGCTTGGGCATCTTCCGTCCTAAAGGGTCGTTCCGAAGAATCTAGTCAGCGGGCCGAAAACCAGGCCGCCCGCTACCCGCTGAATGCTGCCGGCTGTCGGCATGGCTACTTCGGGCGTCGCTCTTGGCTCGACTTCTGAGCTCGAGTACCATCTGATCGCAGCCAGGGATATTCGCGCGATCCCGGAAAGCCAGTATCTCCCACTTTCGCACCAGGTGATCGAGGTGCGGATGATGATTCACGCTTTGCTGCGAAGCCTAAAGGCCGAACAGAAAACAGGCGAGAGCGAGTCTACCACCGCCGTCAAATCGTAGGGGCCCATAGCGGGCAGCATTCGGCGGGCAGCCGGCGGCCTGGAGTGGCTGTTGAATTTCTGCCTTACGCAGCCCGTGTGATAGCGTGAATCCCCGGCTCCCCCTCCTTCGGATTCCACCGGTAGTACATCCACAACGCGCCGCCGATCGCGAACAACAATGCGATCACCTGGGCGACGGTAAGTCCGCCAAAAAACCGATCGTCCTTGGCCCGCACGAACTCGATGACGAAGCGTTCCACCCCGGCAAGGACGCAGTACAGCCCGAACAGCCAGCCTTCCGCGTGCTTGTGATCTCTGAATCGCCACAGCACCACGAACATCACGAACCCGAGCGCCGTCTCGTATAGCTGAGTCGGGTGAACGGAGAGAACCTCGTTCGGTGACGCGCCAGGGGGCGCGGGAGTGTTGAACAGCTCCGTCATGCTCGCGACCGTTGAAGGCGGCGCGCCTTCGGGAAAGCTCACCGCCCACGGCCCGGTCCATGGCCGGCCGTAGTCATCACCGACCGCCCAGCACCCGGTTCGTCCGACCGAGTACGCAGCCGCGATCGCAATCCCGCCGACATCGCTGATCCGCGTGAAGCTCAGCTTCTTGTACCGGATGACCAGGTAAGTCACCAGGATTCCGCCGATCAGTCCGCCCCAGAACACGAATCCGGCTCGACTGAGAATCGCGCCCATGTCCTTCATCAGGATCGCGTAGTAAATCTTGCCGCCCAGCAGGCCGCCGATCACCGCCGCGAAAACGAGATCGCCTATGGGCTCGGGGTCGTGGCCGCGCCGGGCGAGCTCCCGCTGCGCAATGATCTGACCGATCACGAACGACATCAGAACCGCAAAGCCGAATCCGGTCAGCTGGAGCGGGCCAAGGTCGTAGGAGAGAGGATAGACGACGGTGCCTGGATAGTTGGTCTGCATTGGTACCGAATTTAGGCGGTGAGGAGGCCGGGGATAGGGCAGCTCGCGTATGCATTGAGATCGAGGCCCGATCTCTCGCCCCGCTCGAATCTGAAAAACCCCGCACGCGCTATCATCGCCGCGTTGTCGGTGGCGAGCCGTGGACTGGGCGTGAAGACGGTCGTACCCTCTGGCTCCATTCTCGTTCGCATCGCCGCCGCCAGAGTGCGGTTGCACGCCACTCCCCCACCGATGACCACACGCTGGCGGCCAAATGCGCTCGCGGCGCGCCACGTCTTCTCGACCAGGGTCTCGATGAGTGAGTCCTGGAACGCACGCGCGATGTGGGACTTGTCGGCCTCGAGATCCCCGGAGCCGCGTACGGCATTGAGCACGGCGGTCTTCAACCCGCTGAACGAGAACGCATAGTAATCG
>JBGTEZ010000290.1:0-3609 GCA_041747535.1 Gemmatimonadaceae bacterium | reverse complement strand
CCACCCTCGGGGCCCAGGTCGATCACCCAGTCGGCGAGCTTGATGACATCGAGGTTGTGCTCGATGATCACCAGCGTGTGTCCCTGCTCGAGCAGGCGATCGAAAACCCTGGCGAGCTTTCTGATGTCCTCGAGATGCAGTCCCGTCGTCGGCTCGTCCATCACGTACATTTTTCTGCCGGCTTTTCTCCCGGCGAGCGCGAGCTCACGCGCGACCTTGATGCGCTGCGCTTCACCGCCGGAGAGGGTCGTCGCCGGCTGACCGAGCCGCAGGTAGCCCAGCCCGACCTGCTGCAGCTGCCACAGCGCCTGGCCGAGCTTCTCCTCGCGCGGGAAAAATCTGATCGCCGCATCCACCGTGAGATTGAGGACTTGATGGATGTTCCTGCCGTGCACCGTAACATCCAGAACCTCGGGCTTGTATCGCTTCCCGCCGCACTCCTCGCAGGGAACGTAGACGTCGGCCATGAACACCATCTCGACTTCGAGCGCGCCCGCGCCCTCGCACCCTTCGCAGCGTCCGCCGGCGACGTTGAAGCTGAAAGTTCCCGCGGCGTACTTCCGTTGCCGCGCCAGCGGGGTGTCGGCGAAGATGCGGCGTATCTCGTCGAACGCCTTCACGTAGGTGACGGGATTGGAGCGGGGTGATTTCCCGATCGGGCTCTGATCGATCAGCACCACGTCTTCCAGCGCATCGAATCCGGCGAGCGTTTCGTACGCGCCGACTTTTTCCCCGAGGTGGAGCTTGGCCGAGTGCTCGCCCACCAGGTGCGTCTCGAGAGCGCGGTAGAGAACGTCGTGCACGAGCGTGCTCTTGCCGGAGCCCGATACGCCCGTCACGACGGTCATCGCGCCGAGAGGTATTCTGATATCGACGCCCTGCAGATTGTGCTCGCGCGCGCCGGTGAGCGTTATCCAGCGCGGTCCGAGCCGGCGGCGGTCAGTGGGGATCGGGATGGAGCGTTCGCCAGTGAGATATTGCCCGGTAAGTGGACTCTCGGACGCGCGTGACATCGGTCCCGCGAAAACGATCTCGCCGCCGGCTTCACCGCTGCCCGGTCCGAGCTCCACCATGTAATCCGCCTGCTCGATCGCGGCCAGGTCGTGCTCGACTACAAGCACCGTGTTCCCGGCATCGCGCAGGCGGTGGAGCAGGCGGAGCAGCCGGTCCATGTCGCGCGAATGCAATCCGATCGATGGCTCGTCGAGAACGTAGAGCGTATCCACGAGCTGGGACCCCAGCGAATTCGCGAGACCGATCCGTTGTGCCTCGCCACCGGAAAGCGTGCGCGTCGCACGGTTCATCGACAGATACCCGAGACCGACATCGCAGAGGAAAGTCACCCGGTCGCGGGCTTCCTTGAGGATCATCGCGGCGATGCCCCGCTCGAACGTGCTCAGCTCGAGCTGCTGGAGCCAGACTACGAGGCGATCGACAGGCAGCTCGGCGACCTGCGCGATGTTGTAGCCACCGACACGCACGTTGAGCGATTCGCGCTGCAGCTTCGTTCCCTTGCAGAGCGGGCATTCCTGCGCCGTCTGATACTGCCGCAGAAAGACCCGGATGTATTGCTTGTAGCGCTTCTCCTCGAGGTCCTTGAGGAACGGAAAGATTCCCTTGTAGCCTCGAGTCGATGCGTGCAGCAGGAGCTGCCGCTGTGCGGCGGGCAGCTGTTCCCAGGCTTTGTCGAGCGGGATTCGCTCTCGCTTCGCGAACTCGGCCAGCGCCCGTCGCTTCTTGTCGTACCGCGGCTTGGTCCACGGATCGATCGCGCCATCGCGCAGTGCGCGCGCGGGGTAGGGAACGATCAGAGACTCATCGTACTCGAGCACCGCTCCAAACCCGTTGCACCGGCTGCACGCCCCGCGCGGATTGTTGAACGAGAAGAGCTGGGGAGTGGGCGCCGGAGCGAGAGTTCCGTCATCAGGACATTCGAACCGCTCGGTGAATCTCAGCCTGCTGGCAGTGAGCCCATCGAGCGGAGAGACGATCGGGTCGGCGAACAGAATCACGCAGTCGCCCTCGCCCTCCCTGAAGGCCGTTTGAACCGCATCGCTCAGACGTCCCGCGCTCTCCGGCGCCACCGCCAGCCTGTCGACGACGATGAGAAGCTCCCCGGCGCGGGTGATGTTCATCTTCGGCGCGGCGAAATCGTCGAGGTGTAGAACGACGCCATCCATTGCGACGCGGAGGAATCCCTGCGCCCGGAGGTTCTCGAGCACCACGCCGTGCGTGACTTTGGCGGAGAGGCGGAGCGGGAAGGTGACGTAGAAGCGGGCGCCCGCCGCGACGCCGAGCACCGCATCGCTCACCGATTGAACGGTGTCGGGCCTGATCTCGCGTCCGCACTGGGGGCAGAAGGTGTGGCCGACGCGCGCCCAGAGGAGGCGAAGGTAGTCGTAGATCTCGGTGGCGGTCCCTACCGTGGAACGCGAAGTCTTGGTGGGATTCCGTTGCTCGATCGCCACCGCCGGGGAAAGTCCCTCGACCGAATCGACATCCGGTTTTTCCATGCGCTCGAGGAACTGGCGCGCATACGATGACAGCGACTCAACGTATCGCCGCTGCCCCTCGGCGTAGATCGTATCGAAGGCGAGGGAGGATTTCCCGGACCCCGATGGGCCGGTGACGACCGTAACGGTGCGCCTTGGGATCTCTACGTCGAATCCTTTGAGATTGTGTTGGCGGGCGCCTCGGACGATGATGCTGGCTTTCACGGTCGTAATCTAAACCTCACACCGAACATCGGCCGAACTCCGTGGGCCGACTTCGCCAGCTCTACTGTGGGACGGCAGGTTATGAGTCGACTGTTGTTGAGTTCACCGTTGTTGGGTTTCTTCGCGTCCGAGGGTATTTGAGCGCGGGGCAAGGCATTTGATGTTGATCGTTTGAGCACATTCGTTTTCAGTTCGACAGATGCAGGACTACCGCCGGTTGCACGTCCATGGGATCGCGCACTCGCTTGCGATCAGAGTTAGGGCAGCAACCAGACAATTTCCAAAAACCGGGTACACGTCGCTCAAAGCGCAGATGACGAGTGCGGCCGAGTCTATCGCCTTCAACATCGTTGAGGGTTGCGGCGCCGAATCGCAAAAAGACTTCGCCCGATTTCTGGATATCGCGATCAAGTCCGCGATGGAACTGGAATACCAGCTGAGTTTGGCGAGAGACTACGGAGCCCTTCCCGCTGGGGACTGGGAATCGCTTAGCGAGCACACAATTGGGGCTCGCCGGATGCTCTACGGTCTGCGCAAGAGGGTCACCGCCTCCGTTCTGCTAACCCAAAAACGGTCAACTCAAGAACCGTAAACTCAGAACCCGTCATCAGCAGCGACGGATCCGACCTACAATCGGCGGACCAGCCTCCCAAGCAACAACAGTACGATAGCTCCGATTGTCGCGATTCCAATGGAGCGAAAATCAAACTGCCCCGCCGCGACCTCTCCCCACCGGAAATACCGAGTGCCCAGCCAGCCACCAATGAACGCGCCGACGATTCCGAGGAGAATTGTAACGATGCAACCCGAGGGATCCCGCCCTGGCACCAGATACTTCGCCAGCGCCCCGGCTACGAGCCCGAGAAATATCCAGTAAAGCCAGAGCGGCAAC
>JBGTEZ010000289.1:0-4451 GCA_041747535.1 Gemmatimonadaceae bacterium | reverse complement strand
GTCGCGCGCGCGGCGGTCGCCAATCGCGCGCCTCCACCGGACCTCCGCGGCTATCGCGCCAGGGTAGAGTCCGAGTTTTCGATCAACATCCGCGACACACTCGGCCGCGAGCGTGCCGGGCAGATCGAGCAGATCGCCTCGCGAGTGAGCTGGAACCGCGACGGGAAGTACGACATGCACGTCGTCGGCTACCGGTCGCAGAGCGTTGGATCACCAGTGTCTACCCTCAGCTTCGTCCGTGGATGGACGGCGCCCTCGCTCTACGGCGACCGCCTGCAGCTCGGCGTACTGCTCGGCGCGCCGCCAGATCCCAATGCAGCGAGAAGAAGAGGTGGCGGTGCGAACTGGATTACGGCGGTGCATCCGTTCTCGTACGATCGCGACCGCTACTATCGCTTTTCCGGCGGCGACACGGTCGTCACCATGAGATCGGCAACCCGCGTCATCCGGCTCGTGCGCGTCCACGTCACACCGCGACTCGGCGATGCGAGGCGGCTCGCGGCATTCGATGGCGAGATCGATCTCGATGCCGACCGGCACCAGATAGTGCGCATGCGCGGACAGTTCGTCATCCTCGCCGCGAAGGGACGGCCGACGCTTTCGCCGGTGCCCGGACTCTCCGGCGTGGTGTTCTGCGAATTCGTAAACGCGGAGATCGATGGCCGGTACTGGCTTCCCGCGTTCCAGCGCACCGAGCTGCACTCCACGTTCGCGCTGCTCGGCCAATCGCGCGCCGTGATGCGCGTGGTATCACAGTTCTCGCAGCACGAAGTCGAGACGAGTGGACTACCTGACACGACAATGCGGGCGACGGTGCAGAGCACTACATGGGCCTCGTCCGACAGCGTCAGTCGATTCGGAGATTGGGTGAGCTCACTCGGCTCGGCGACGACGAATGTGGATGCCAACGATTTCGAGGATGTCGCACCCGATGCGTGGAGGCCAACCGGCAATCCACGACTCGACGTCTCGCCGACCAAGACCGACAACATCTTCCGTTACAATCGCGTCGAAGGTCTGTTCACGGGACTCGAGGCAAATCTTCGGATGCGGGACGCTGTGCCCGGCCTCACCATGGGAGGATCGGCGGGATGGGCGTGGACCGAGCGCACCGTTCGGGGCGGCGCCCGGATTTCGCTGCGCCGCGATCCGTGGACCACCGGCATCCGCGCCGAGCGACAGCTCGCGAACACCAATGACTTCACGCCGCCGCTCAATCCGGAGAATGGCGGACTGGCCGCGATGTTCGGCTCGGTCGATGACTTCGACTACGTGGACCGGCGCATCGCGCTCGGATCGATCACGCGAACGATCATCTCGCCCGACAACTATCTGCTGACCCTCCAGTTCGGCGCCGGAGAGGATCGCGCCGAAATTGCGCGCCTCGAGCATGGCGTTACGGGAGGTGGGACCTTCAGACCGAATCGCGGAACGGCCGAGGGGAATTACGCGTTGGGCGCGGTCGATATCGAGATACATCCCGGAGTCAGCGGCGACTTCGTCCAGCCAGGGCTCGGAGCGAGAATCCACTACGAGGCAGGGCGTGGCGAGCTCGAGTGGCAGCGTGTAGAGCTGCTGATCGCCGGGAGAAAGTATTTCGGTCCGCTCGGACTCTCGCTGCAGGCGGATGGCGGCGCGGTGGTGGGCGGCACTGGCAGCGGCATGGTTGGCGGCCCCGACGTTGTGTCGATTCCACCCCAGAAGCTCTTCGAGCTCGGTGGCAGCGGGACGCTCCCGGGATACGATTACAAGGAATTCGCGGGCGATCGCGCGGTACTTCTGCGCAGTCAGGCCACCTTTGCGTTTCCTCTCTGGCGAACGCCGCACCGGCTCTGGAGTACGCTCTTCGTTCCCGGTCTGGCCCCCGGACTCGCGGCGGGAATACAGGGAGGGTGGACCAAGCTCACCAACGAGGCCGCGCGCTCGGCGGTCACAGCGCTCGGCGCGCCATTCAGCACGTTGCCGGTCTCACGCGAGACTGATGGCTTTCGCGCGACCGCCGGCGTCGGCGTGACTTTCTTTGCCGGCGGGGTTCACCTCGGCTTTGCGCGGCCGATCGATCACAAGGCGCCGTGGAAATTCGTTTGGGGACTGGGGCACACCTTCTAGGGCGGGCAACTGCAACACCAGGCTACCGGCGACCCGCCAATTGCTGCCCGCTATCGGCCTCACTACGTGAGGACGTTACTCACGTAGTCGCGGGTTTGGCTCTACGCTGTGAACGCGATGAAGAGACTTGGCAGCCCGTTAACCGCGCGAGAAGTGCTTAACGCTGTTGCTACCGCTCCGTCCCACTCGTTAGTGATGCAGAACTTTGTGAACGACGGAGATCACTATGTCGGCAGCAATGCGTGTGGCAGCGGCAATCGGAATGGCGACGGCAGCAATCGCCGGCTGCGGTGGAGATGATCCGACCGACCCCGGCCCCGGCAATGAAAGAATCCCGATCAGCGATATGACGTCGCCTCAGTCATATCTGGGCAACGCTGGCGGGCTCTATCCCGGCGGAAACGCGATCCCCGCCGCCCATCTCGCCGCCGGGATCGCGCGGACCCGCACGATCCGGCCGCTCGACGTCAACGGAAACCCGAGCCCGGCCGGGAAATATCTGCTCGTCTCCATCGGCATGTCGAACACGACCCAGGAGTTCTGCTCAGGCGCATCGACTACGCAGTGCGCCGCATGGTCGTTTATGGGGCAGGCAGCCGCGGATCCCGCCGTCAACCGCTCGACGCTGGTGATGATCAACGGCGCCCGCGGCGGTCAAACCGCCTCAGCATGGCTTTCCCCGACCAGTGTGGAATACGACCGCATTCGCGACACCTGGCTCGCACCTTCCGGGCTATCGGAGCGACAGGTCCAGATCGCGTGGGTGAAGGTCGCGAACGCAAGCCCGAGTACCTCGCTCCCCTCGGCAGCGTCGGACGCATCCACTCTCGTCGGGCAGATGGGGACCATCGCCCGGACTCTCAGGCAGCGCTATCCCAATCTCCAGCAGATTTTTTTCTCGAGCCGCATTTACGCCGGCTACGCGACCACCACCCTCAACCCGGAGCCGTATGCCTACGAATCCGGCTTCGCCGTCAAGTGGGTAGTGCAGGCGCAGATCGATCAGGTGCAGCAGAACCGCATTGTGGACGCGCGGGCTGGAGACCTCGATTATCGCACCGGCGCGCCCTGGCTCGCGTGGGGTCCCTATCTATGGGCGAACGGGATGACTCCCCGCGCTGATGGGACGATCTGGACGATCGGCGACCTCCAGAACGACGGTACTCACCCCTCGCAGTCGGGCCAACAGAAAGTCGGCGCCATGCTGCTCGATTTCTTCAAGACATCGCCGGCGACCAGCTGCTGGTTTCTCGCCGCGGGGAGCTGCTGAGGATCGGGATATCTTCGGTCCACTGCCTGTACGCTGAATCGTCCTTGTAAGGGCAGTCACTATCGCCTTTTCAAGCCTCTTAACGCCCAGCCGCGCTGGCGCGTCTAATCGCCGAACCTCATCGTGCAAAAGGGAGTGCCTATGCAACTCAGAAAATCGCTTCTCCTCTGTACCGCTGGCTTTGTCTTGGCCATCGCCGCCTGCACTGATTCGACCGGTCTCTCTTCCGTGATATCCCAGGAAGATGCAAATCAGCTCGCCGCGGACATGGACAACATGGCGACGATAGGCACCAACGACGTCGGACTTGGTCCATCGTTCTCGATCAGCGTCGGCGAATTCGGGTCAGCGTCGGTCAGCGTCGAGCCGGTTACGATCGACAATCAGTTCTCGGTCACCAGGCAGTGCCCGCAGGGTGGCTCGGTGCTGATTGCCGGCAGAACCACCGGCACCGGAGACCGCACGACTCACGATCTTTCGCTGCGCACCGTCGCGACGAAGACCGATGTCAGCTGCGCATTCCGGACGAGGCACGGAATCCTCACCATCAACGGAAACCCGAACATCGCCTATGACGGAAGCCTGAACATCGTTGGCGGTCAGCTCTCGGGACTGCAGACCCAAACCCACATCGGCAGCTTCACCTGGGCGCGAAACGCCGCATCAGGGACATGCGATGTGAATCTGAGCTCATCGTTCGATCCGGCAACTCGCACTGCAACCGTGACCGGAACGTTCTGCGGCAGAACCGTCGACGTGTCACGCACGCGCGGCTAGAAAAGCGACGTTACAGTCATGAGAAGAGCCCGGCGTTGAGCCGGGCTCTTTTTATTTTCGCCGCGCCACGATGCGAGTCAGCCGTACCACATTTCCGGGCCACTTTTCCCGCTCCTGCTGAGGTTATTATCGGTCCCGAAATTGCCAATTAGAACGGGTGAATCTATACATAGGAGCACACCACAATGACCGATCTAAACAGGACGCCGGACAGAGTCGATAGCAGAACGGAGCGCGTCAAGGACAAGGCCCTCGGGAAGCACGACGACCATCCCGGAGTCGCCGATCACGTTGG
>JBGTEZ010000288.1:0-1615 GCA_041747535.1 Gemmatimonadaceae bacterium | reverse complement strand
CGCTCCAGACAATTTTGGACCGAAGCGGCGATGGAGCTTGGCGTAGAGTGAGCGGGACATCTGAGATCTCGTGGAAGGTTAGGACATTCAACGCCCTCTCGCGAATGGCCGCGCGGAGAATGCGATCGACGTGCATGAACTGGAATGCGGTGACGCCTGCTCCGGCGGGGTTCTCGTTCGCCAGCCTGATTTCGTCGACCAGTCCGCTTGCGGGAGGGCGGTTGCGTCCGCCGAGGGTGTTGCGATCGGAGCGAGGGTCGTCGAAGATATCGATGGTCTTGAGCGTGCGTCCAAGCTTCCACATCGCCGCCATCGGGCGGGTCGGAGCAATGGTCGAGAGTACCCGCCCGTTGAGTCGATCGCGCTCCCCCATCTCCCCGTTAAGTACGAAGCGCAGGCAGCCCCCGACGAGCTCCCGGGTGCGCGCCTCTTGATCGATTCGGTTCAGGAGATCGGCAGGGTGCGCGAAATCGGAGAGATCGAAGGGGTGCTCGTCCGATTCTTCCCAGAAACGGTTGAAGCGACTGTGGGTGGCGCCGTGCCAGAAGAAAAACGCGCGCTGCGCGGAAGACCGGTCGTAATGCCGGAACGGGTCGCCGAACTCCGACGTCCGCACGTCTTGTAGTCCGGAGACATCACCGTCGCGCGATCCGTAGACGATCAAATGGAATGCCGCCAAGTCACTCGCCACTCGCATAGGCGAGGTGACGAAGTCGATTCGTGTTCCGCCTGCCCCTGCCGGCGCTGCTCCGGCGGTGAGACCGGTGATGTCGGTTGGCGCGATCTGCACGAGCGCTTTGACATTGAGCGACCGCTGCTTGAGCGCCGCGCGCACTATCGCGTCGCCGCCTCGCGAGTGCCCGATGAACGCCACCTTGTCGAAGTCGATGCGATGGAAAAACGGCGAGCCCCTGTCGGAATAGAACCGCCGCATCTCGGCGACGGCCGCGAGAATCAGGTCGGCGCGAGTCTCCAGGTGTGAGTTGAAATAGTTGGCACCGTTGGTGCTGACGCTCACCGAGATAATTCCATGCCGGGCCAACTCCTCTTGCAGGTACGGTACGGACAGTGGGCCCGTAGTCACTCCCGGTGGACGTCCGCGGGTGATCGCGCTATAGCCGTTGTGGCTCTGGATCTCGGGCCCAAATGTCGCGGCGTGGGTGAAACGGATCGGCCGGCCTCCACCGGGCGGAGTGATGAGCGGGTCCCACGGCCCTGAGGCCGTTGTCGTGCAGACGCCGTGGTTGCCGTGGACGATGATCGCCAGCGGGAAGCGGGCAGAGCCAGGAGGCAGATGGGTGAGGTTGGCCGGATCAGCAGGGTGGAAGATGACCAGGTCGAGCGCGGCTTCTAGGCGACCGCCCACACCGATGTGCCAGAGCATCGGTACGGCCGACATCGAGGTGATCAAATCTTCGTGCGAGATCGCGTCATTACGGGTGGCGGTGCTGCTGTCGAGTGAAAGGCCGCGAGCTTGGGACCTAATGTGCGCGAGCGTCTCGCACCGGGTACGGCGGATTACGATTGCCGAGCCCGTCGCGTTGGTGACGATGTCATCGTAGGTCAGCGGTATGTCGACGAATCTGCGGGCCGGAACCAAACTGCCCACGCCAAA
>JBGTEZ010000287.1:0-3122 GCA_041747535.1 Gemmatimonadaceae bacterium | reverse complement strand
CAATGCCAGCGCGTCCGGCCGGAGCACGACGTAAGCGTGCTCGAGCCGCAGCGGCGCGCCGCTGGCGCGTACGACGGAAATCTCCGTCGTCCGCCCGCCGATAGTGACCGAGGCGGTCTCTCCGTTATCGACCGCCGGCAGAATCGTTCCCCGCCCGATGAAAGACGCCACTTCGCGTGAAACGGGCCGGTGATACAGCTCCTCGGCAGTTCCGCATTGAAGGAGTTTCCCAAGCTTGAGAAGCGCGATTCGATCCGAGATGGCAAAGGCGTCTTCCTGGTCGTGCGTGACGAAGAGAGCGGGAACGCCGACCCGGCGGAGCATCGCGCGCAGATCGTCTCGCATCGTTTGCCGCAGAGTCGGATCGAGATTGGAGAGAGGCTCATCGAGCAGCAGAGCGCGCGGCTCGATCACCATTGCGCGGGCGAGGGCCACGCGCTGCTGCTCGCCTCCGGACAACGACTGGATCGCTCTGTCTCCCGCGTCCGGAAGACCCACCGCCGCCAGAGCATGGCGCGCTTTTTCGAGACGCTCCGTTTTGTTGACGCCGCGCGCCTCGAGCCCGAAGGCGACGTTGTGCGCGACCGGCATGTGCGGGAAGAGCGCGTAGTGCTGAAACACCATTCCGAATCCCCGCCGCTCCGGCGGCACGGCGGTGATGTCAACGCCTCCGAGCGTCACTCGTCCCGCATCCGGAGCCTCGTAGCCCGCCACGATGCGAAGCGTGGTGGTCTTGCCCGAGCCCGACGCGCCGACCAGAGCGAGAAGCTCGCCGCGGCCAACCTCGAACGAGACATCGTCCACCGCGGTGTAGTCGCCGAACCGGCGCGTAATTCCACTCAGAGCCAGCGCGCCATCTTTCCCGTGTTGCGCGCCCGGCGCGCCGATCACTGCTTGTTTCCGCGGTTCCTGATGTTCGCATCCCAGTGCTTCATCCACTCGTCGAGATGCGCCGCCATCAGCGCGCGATCCACCGGCATCGGCTTGATCTTCTGGAGCGCCTCGCGGATCCACGCCGGGAGCTGCGCGGGAGGGATGTCCTTGCGAGTCGGAATGCGCAGGAATTTGTCCGCTGACGCCACCAGAGCGGCAGGCGTCGTGACGTACTCGTAATAGAGCTCGGCTTCCTTCCGGCGCTCGGTCCCCCGCACGATGGCAATGCCATCCACGAGGAGGGGCGTCCCGCTCGATGGGATGACGTAACTGACAGGAATACCAAGCCGCTGTTGCAGCGTGGCGATATCCGGCATGTCCCACAGCGTAATCACCCCTTCCTGCCGGCCAAGCTTCTGGTAGAGGAGCGTGGGGTTGAGGACGTATTCGCGGGTGTTGACGTCGAGCTTGCGAAGCCATTCGTAGCCGGCGTCCGGCTTTCCGGTCTGAGCCATCGATCGCGCCATGATGGCGCCGAAAATTGCGCGCATCGTACCGGAAGCGATCGGATCCCTGATGAGGACTTTGCCTTTCCATTTCGGATCCAGCACATCATCCCAGTCCTTCGGCGCTTCCGCGTCCGACACGGCGACGCTGTTATAGCCGATGACTTCCGGAGTGAGATAGGTCCCGTACCAGTGATCGGCTACTTCGTGCGCTTCGGGTTCGACCTGTGAGCTCCAAGTCGGGCTGTACGGCTCGAGGAGATCCTCACGAGTCGCCCTGTCGAAGGCTTCCGCCGGCGCCCCGAACCACAAGTCCGCCTGGGGATTCGCCGCCTCCGCGCGGATGCGCTCGAGGACCTCCTGCGATCCCATATCGACCCATTGCACGTCGATCGATGGATTCGCCTTCTCGAACCCGTCCTCGAAGTACTTGAGAAGATCCTTGCCGTGCGGCGAGTAGACGGTGAGGACAGTTCGCCCGTCAGAGCTGCACGCAGCCAGCAGAAGCACCGCGAACATTGACCACGTGCGAAGCTTCAGCAGTGGGATTGAGCCGCCCCTTGACCACGTGCGCAGCTTCATGGAGCCGCCGTTCCGCCGAGCAGGTTGGCGAAAATCCGCGCTCCACCAGGAATACCGGCCGGCAGTTGCCGGAACAACGCGAGAGGCGCGTAGATGTAGGTCCCGCGTCCATACGTCGCGTGAAGAAGCGCGCCGCGCTTCAGCTCCTCGCCCGAATCAGTCATTCCGAGCGGCGCACTGTAACGCGCATCGAAGGTGTATGGCATGTAGAGCGCTCGTTCCTGGATCCAGCCGTTGAAATCATTCGCGGTAATGCGATTGGGTGAGGTGAGCAGCGGAGATTCCGGTAGCAGAATCGAGACGGTAGATGTTTCCTCGGTGACGCGGTCGTGCGGACGTCGAATCGTAATCGGATACGGCATCATTCCGGGCCGCATCATCTCGTACTGGCCATACTGAACGACCAGGCGCCCCCCGTTCCTGACATAGCCGAGGAGGTGGTTGTTGTTGTTCACGAGCGCATCATTGGCCTCGTAAGCACGCGGCCCAACGACAATGGTCGAAAAGCGCGAGAGATCGGTGGCAGGAATAGCGTCCGGACGCAAAACGGTCACGGGGACCCCGATCTGTTCGAGCATCGGTGCCACGTTGTCACCCACCCCCTGGATGTAAGCGACGTTCAGGCGCGCCGGCAGCTTCAACTCGATGGAGTTGATGTTGAGCGTTGCCGGCCTGTACATGCGGACCGGATCGATGTGCTCGTATTCGATCGGTGCATACCCGGTACGAAACTCCCGGCCCCGCGCCTCCGCAATCGCCCGAATCTGGTGAGTCCCCTTCGAGAGTGTCCCGCGTACCCGGAAAGTGACCGTCCTCGTCGCTCCCGGCGCGAGCCTGGCTACGCGGCGTGCCGAGTCGGCGGTCAGGCCGTTCGGAAGCTCGAGGGCGACAGATGCGACCGTCGTGTCACCGAACGCGGAGCGCAGCGTGATGTTGACGAAGCGGTCGATGGACGTCGAGGCGCGGACGATCTCCACAGTGCGGTCAAACGTGACCGAGATCCCGGGAGCAACCACCAGCGGGCGCTCGGTATCGCCGCGCACCGGATCCACATAGTGGTATACGATCGGCGTGCTCAGGGTCACTCCGCCGGGATGTTCGGGAGAGCGAACCGCGATTGTGGCCCAGTTCCGTTTCGCTCGTTCGTCTTCGGACGCGACG
>JBGTEZ010000286.1:0-13092 GCA_041747535.1 Gemmatimonadaceae bacterium | reverse complement strand
CACCATCTGGGCGCCCATGTTCTCGAGCGCATCGGACAGCTCGATTTCCTTGGCTACGGTGACGCCGTCCTTGGTGACGGTCGGAGCGCCGAACTTCTTGTCGATGACGACGTTACGTCCCTTGGGGCCGAGCGTGACCTTGACGGCCTCGGCGAGCTGATCGACGCCGCGCTTGAGAGCCGCGCGAGCATCGGTGTTGAAGTGTAGTTCCTTGGCTGCCATATGATTGCTCTCTTGGTGTCGGTTTAGTTGATAACCGCGAGCACATCGGACTCGCGAAGGATCAGATACTGTTCGTTGTCGATGGTGACTTCGCTGCCGCTGTACTTACCATAAAGAACGCGGTCACCCGTCTTGAGCTCCATCGGCACGCGTACGTTCTTCTCGTAGCGCCCGGGGCCGACGGCGATGATCTCGCCCTGCTGCGGCTTTTCCTTGGCCGTGTCGGGGATGAAGAGCCCGCCACGCATCTGCTCGGTGTCTTCGAGGGCCCTGACGACGACGCGGTCGGCAAGGGGTGCGACTTTGGTGGTTGAGAGTGTTTTTGTTGCCATGTTGAGCGCCCTTGTGCTGAAAAAGTGGCTAGGGGATAATTTCGGTTGTTAGCACTCGACCGTGGTGAGTGCTAATCCTCGAACCTAACCATTTTTGCCGCCGGGATCAAGCCGTCAGTAGCTCATAACCGAGCCGGATTCCCTTGAGCGTCAGGGTCGGGTCCACCAGCTCCAGCTCCCTCGAGTGGGGCTGGATAACCTCAGCCATGCCCCCGGTAGCAATAACCAGCGGAATCTTGCCCCCCGGCCACTCGTTCTTGACCCGGCGGACCATCCCATCGATCGAGTCCACGGCGCCAAAAAGAACCCCCGCCCTGATGCACTCGTCGGTGCGCCGGGCGATGACCTTTTTGGGCGGGTAGATCTCCGTTGCCGCGAGCTGGGCCGTGCGCCGGAAGAGGGTATCGGCGGAGATCATTATTCCCGGCGCGATCGCCCCGCCCATGAAGGTGCCCTCGGCGGTTATGCAGTCATAGGTGGTAGCTGTCCCCATGTCGACGACGATGCAGTCCCGCTTGTAGATGCGGCTCGCCGCCAGGGTGTTGGCTACCCGGTCGGCACCCACGGTGTACGGCTCCTCGACATCCAGTTTCACCGGAAGCTTGGAGCGAGCATCAATGATCACTGGGGCCGCATCGAAGCACATCTCGCAGGCCTCCGCCAGCATCGGCGTGACCGCCGGAACGACCGAGCAGATAGCCGACCCTTCGGCCGCCACCCCCGATCCGAAAGCCGTTCCGGTTATGGACCGGATCAGTATCGCCAGCTCGTCGGCCGTCCGCTGGGCAGCCGTAGTGAGGCGCCAGTGCGAAACCAGCTCCTCCCCGTCGAAGATTCCAACGGTGATCTCCGAGTTTCCGACATCGAATACGACTACCATCGCGGCTCCCCCTTTCCCTCTTCGAGTACGAGCGATCCGGACCGGAACGATCCCACCGAATCCGCGAGCTCGATCAGGAGCTCCCCGGTCCGGTTTATTCCGGCGACCCGACCGCGCGCCGGCTCGGTGCAGCTTCGCCCCCGCGCCAGATCGCGCGTGTTGAATTCCTCCACCTCCGACTCGTCGAGTGGACCGATTGCGGCTGCCGCCACCCTCAATGCGGGCACCAGCTCGGCGAGGACTTTAAGCCTATCGATTTGACCGTCGAGAGATCCCGCACCCGCGACATTGGCCGGAGCCCGGACGTTAACCCCGACACCGATCGAGACCCATTCAACTGCTTTCTCACGCCAGCGCGCTTCGACCAGAATTCCTCCGAGTTTTCCCGCGTCGACGTACAGATCGTTCGGCCATTTGAGCCGGATCGGCTCGGGAGCAAACGGATCCAGCGCTTCCGCCGCTCGCAGCCCGGCCCGTAGCGACAGGACTTCGAGTCCGGAGATATCGCCTGGCCGCTCGATCAGGGTCAGCCAGATCCCCGCCCCGGGTGCCGACGCCCAGTTTTTTCCGCCGCGGCCGCGGCCTCCCGTCTGCTCATCGGCGAGCACCAGCGTTCCCGCCGGTGCGCCGAGACCGGCAGACTGGTGGGAGACATCCATGGTCGAACCAACGGTATCGAACAGCTCCACGCGAGGAAGGCCCAGCGCGATCTCCAATTCGCGCGCCCCCCTGCCGTCGAAGCGTGCTGCCTCAACTCCTGGCGTATATCACCGCCAGCACCACCAGTCCCAGGAGCACCCGGTAGGCGGCAAAAACGCCGTAACTGTGCCGGCTCAGAAAGCGCATCAACACGGCGATGGCCAGCCAGCCGCTGACGGCCGCCGCCGTGACGCCCACCACCAGCGGCGTGATCGACGACCCTTCCTGGAGTGCCTTCGGGGCCTCGTATACGATCGCAGCGAACGTGATCGGCATGCTCATCAGAAAGCTGAATCTCGCCGCGGCGGCGCGGTCGAATCGAAGCAGCCGTCCGGTCGTAATCGTCGAGCCGGAGCGCGACACTCCCGGTACGAGTGCCACGACCTGCGACAGCCCGATCAGTGCGGCATCAACCCACTTCATGTCGCCGAGAACGCGCTGACGGTCCCTGAGCTTGTCGATGAGCCAGAGCAGAATTCCCATCACGATCAGCGTCGTCGCCACCAGCGTCGGATTTCGAAACGTGGATTCCGCTCGCGACTGGAGGAGCACCCCGCCGATTGCTCCCGGGATCGTGGCGATGATGAGGAAGAGCACTCTCCGCTGCTCATTGGTCTCGATGCGGCGGGTTCTTACCAGGCTGATCGCGGCCTTGATCAAGGCGACCCAGTCGTTGCGGAAGTACCAGAGAACGGCGATGAGTGTTCCGGTGTGGAGCGCGACATCGAAGGCAAGACCTCCCGGCGACCATCCGAAAAACCAGGGAGTGAGGAAGAGATGCGCCGAGCTGCTGATCGGAAGAAACTCCGACAGACCCTGCAGAGTGCCAAGAACGAACGCCTGAAAGCTGTTCATGATTGCGAGTTGGTAAGTGAGCGGCGATAGAGTGCTTCATACCGGCCGACGATTGCGTCACGTGAGAACCGTTGCCGCGAGTCCTGAATCGCCAGCCGGCTCATTGCCGACCAGCGCTTCGCGTCCTGCAGAATTCCGAGGGCGGCCGCCGCCATGCCGGTGATGTCGCCGACCCCGCACAGCACTCCCGTCTCACCGTCCCGGATTACTTCCGGAAGTCCGCCGGCGTTGGTTCCGATCACCGGCACTCCAGACGCCAGCGCCTCGAGCGCGCTCAAGCCGAACGACTCGCTCTGACTGGGGAGCAGAAAGAGATCCGCCGCGGCCAGCAGCGGAGCGATCTGCTCGAGCTTCCCGAGAAAAGACACGGATGACTCCACTCCGAGACTGCGCGCCTCCTCTTCCGCTGCCGGGCGATCCGGGCCATCGCCGACCATGACGAGCACGCTTGGCAGCTCCCTGTTCACTTCGGCGAAGACGCGAACGACATCGCGCACGCGCTTTACCTCTCTGAAGTTGGAGACGTGCATCAACACCGGCCGCGAGCGTCCGAGCTCGTCCCTGAGCGTGGGCGGATACTTTCCCCGATTGTAGATGTCGGGGTCGACGAAGTTGTGAATGACCTCGACTTCGCACCCGGCGCACCCGAATGCCCGAATCGTCTCGTCACGCAGATACTGTGAGACGGCGGTGATGTGGTCGGACTTCTCGATCGAAAACTTGGTGATCGGATAGAACGACGGGTCCTGGCCGACGATGGTGATGTCGGTTCCGTGAAGGGTCGTGATGAGACGCACGTCCTCAGACGTCTCCCGGAGCATCTCGCGCGCGATCCAGGCGCTCGTCGCGTGGGGGATCGCGTAATGACAATGAAGGAGCTCGAGGCCGTGAGTGCGGACGACCTCGTGCATTCGCACCGCGAGTGCCAGGTCATAGGGAGGAAACTCGAACAGCGGATACCGGCCGACATCCACTTCGTGGAAAAACACACGCGGCAGAAATGAGGGAAGCCGGAACGGCTGCCGGTAGGTGATGAAATGGACTTCGTGGCCGCGGTCGGCGAGGGCGATGCCGAGCTCCGTCGCCACGGCGCCGGACCCGCCGTAGGTCGGGTAGCAGGTAATGCCAATCCTCACTCAGCTTTCTCCCACCACTCGCGCACGAGCGCCGTCAGCGCCGGATCGTCTGGATTCACGTGTGTCACCGCGGCAGGAGGCAGCTGGTGCCGGAACCACGTTCGCTGCCGCTTCGCATACTGCCGCGTCTCAATAATGACCCGTTCCATCGCCGTTGACAAATCCATCTCACCAAGGGCGCTCGACCGCATGACGGAATATCCGCTCGCTTTCCACGCTGGCGCGTCCGTGGGGATGGTCCGCGTTAACGCGTCGACCTCCTCTCGCCAGCCGCGTTGCAGCATCTGGTCCACACGCGCCGCGATGCGGTCGCCGAGAATCTTGCCGGGGTCGACCACCAGGTAGGATGCGTTGTACCGGGGATTTGACGGTGAGCGATTGTGCCTCGCGTGAAGATCGCTGATGCGCTGACCGGACAGAACCGCCGTCTCGATCGCGCGAATGATCTGCGTCCGGCCCAGATGAGCGCGTGCCGGATCCAGCTGCTCACACCATCGCCTGAGATCAGCGACTGAAAGGCCCGCGAGCTCGCGCGCCAGAGCGTTGCGCCGGTCGATATCCAGCGGTGGCGCCGCGAACAGCGGCTCGACCAGCGCCTTGATGTAAAGCCCCGTTCCACCGACCACCAGCGGGACCCGGCCACGGTTGCCGACAGTCGTCATCCAGCTCCCCGCGGCGGCCGCCCACGCCGCAGCTGAATACCGGTCGGTGGGCTCGATGACATCGATCCCGTGATGAGGCACGCGCGAGCGCTCCCGCTCGGTCGGCTTCGCGGTGCCGATATCGAATTTCCTGTAGACCTGCCGCGAGTCGGCGCTGACGATTTCGGCGCCATGGCTCTCGGCCAGATCGAGGGCGATGCGCGATTTCCCGGCCGCGGTGGGTCCGCAAATTACGCGCAGCCTAGCGGCGCCCAAACCGCCGCTCTACTTCGTCCCAGGTCAGATGTATGATCGTCGAGCGTCCGTGCACGTCGTGCGCGGGAAGCCTGGTATCCCTCAGTGCGGCAAAGAGTGAGCGCATCTCGCCCTGTGACAGCTCCTCTCCCGCCTTGATCGCCGCCTTGCACGCGACAGTCGACGCGAGTCGCTCGTGCTTCGCGGCGGCGCCGGCGATCCTGTCGCCGGTGAGCGAATCCAGGGTCTCGCGCAGACAGCGCTCGGCGTCGAACCGCGGATGGGGCATCGGCACGGTGTTGACGATCAGAGTGTGGCCTCCAAACCCCTCCACCTCGAACCCCAAACGCTCCAGGTAATCCCGGTTGGCGTCGAACGCCTCACCCTCGGCGGGACCCAGATGCAGCGTCAGCGGCAACAAGAGTCGTTGCGCCGGAGCGCTACCACTCTCGAGCGTGTGCATGAACTGTTCGTAAAGAACTCGCTCGTGTGCCGAGTGCTGGTCTATCAGAACAAGGCCGTCTTCGTGCTCGAACCCAACGTAAGTGCGGCGAAGCTGGAATAGCGGTGGGATGACCGCCGCCGGCGCTTCTTGCTCGATTGCCGTCGCGGAACCCTCCGCCGTTCTCTCCATGCCGTACTGCTCGTCCGCCTGGCTATCGAACAGCGGTGAGTCGCGATCGGGCACCGGCAGCAGAATCTCCGGGCCCGGGTTCGCGGGCGGTTGAAACGAGAGCGAGGGAAAGCCGGCTCCGCGAAATCCGAGCGACGCCCCCGCATCGAAGTTGCCGAGCGCCCGCCTTACCGCCGTTTCGACGGCGCGCTCGATAGTCCAACGGTCGCGAAAGCGAACCTCTGCTTTCGCCGGATGGACATTCACGTCCACCGTGTCGGCTGGCACCGTCACTTCGAGAAAGAAGGACGGCCTGAGACCGGCGACGATCGTCGACCGGTACGCGGCCTCGACCGCTCTGGCGACGCCCGCGTCGCGCACCGCGCGCCCGTTGATCGAGAGAAAGACCCGGCGGGTGGATGTTCCGACATCAGACGGGCGCTGAACCAGCCCGCTCGTATGGATTGCTCCGGCGACATCATCGACATCGAGGAGAGCTTCCGCGTAACGCCCGCCCCAAATGGCGCCGAGGCGCGAGCGAACGCTCGAAACCGGCGGTAGTGTGAGCGCGCTCCGCCCATCGTGCGCAACGTTGATGCGCACACCCGGCCTCGTGAGAGCCAGGGCAGTGATCGAGTCAACCGCCCCCCGCCATTCGGACCGCGCGCTGCGGAGAAATTTGAGCCGCGCCGGGAGGTTGAAGAAGAGATTCGCGACCGACACCGTCGTGCCACGCCGGCGCGTCACGCGCTCGGCAGGCGAAGTCTTGCCCCCCACGACCAAGATGGAAACGCCCTCGCCATCCATTGAGGCCGTGTCGATCTGAAAACGCGAGACCGAGGCGATCGCGGGGAGTGCCTCGCCGCGGAATCCGAAAGTCCCGACGCCGACGAGATCCGCGGCGTGAGTGATCTTGGATGTTCCATGGCGCGCGAGGGCGAGCGGAGCGTCTTCCGCGCTCATGCCGGTGCCGTCGTCGCTCACCCGAATCAGCTTCCGGCCGCCATCCTCCAGCGCGACTTCAATCACAGTCGCTCCGGCGTCCAACGAATTCTCGACCAGCTCCTTGACCACCGACGACGGCCGCTCGACGACTTCGCCCGCGGCGATCTGGTCGGCGACAGCGCTGGACAGAATGGTGATCAACGGCATACGATTACCGAACCTACCAATCCTTCCCCCGCGGCGGGGCGGGAACGTTTTTCTTCTGCCGGTTGCCTTGGACGTCGGCTTCCCGATCCTCGGCCGCGTTCAGGATTGCTTCCGCCTGCTGCGGCGTCATGCCGGGCACGGGTTTCGGGGCAGGCGCCTGATTGGGGTTCTGAGCCGGCGAGGGAGTCGGCTCCGAGTTCTGTCCACCCCCGCCACCACCACCTCCTCCGCCGCCTCCGCCTCCGCCTCCACCGCTCTGCTTCTTTCGAAGTGCGAGCTCGTAGTTCCACCGTGCGTCAGAATCTGCGACTGCAACCTCGAGTATCTGCTTGTAACGGTAGAGCGCGGAGTCGAGTGGAGCCTCGGCGGAATCCCTGGCGACAAGTCCCTGCTTGAGGTAATCGAGCCCGAGGTTGAATCGCGCGTGATGGCGCGCCTCGGTGTCCTTCGTATCGGCAGCGCGCGTGAGCGGCGCGATCGCCTCCTCGAGCGAATCGCGCTGCAGCAGCTCGGTGCCGATGTTGTAATAAGCAACCGCGGCCTTGTCACGGGACGGACCACTGCATCCCGCCATGACCATGAGCATCGTCGCCGTTGTCGCCGCGGCGGCAACGGCTCGCCGGCGGCGGCGGCGGGTCTGGGAGAACGTGTCGAGCGCAAGCAGCACCAGCGCACCAATGAGAAACCACTGGAACTGCGCGGCGAGATCTTCGCCGGATACAAGCGAGCGCGGCCGCGCGCGCAGATTATTGAGGGCGAGCCGGACCTTCCCCGCCCGGTCCTGAGCAGCCGCATCGATGAACACGCCTCCCGACTCGGCGGCGATCGCCCGCAACAGATCGGGTTGGTAGCGCGTGACGACCACCGCTCCATTCTCATCGCGCTTCTGGGTGACGACGCGGTTCTGCACCACCGGGATGGTGGACCCCTGCGCGGTTCCGAACCCGACCGTAATCACCGTGAAGCCGCGCTCCTTCGCGCGCCGCGCTTCAGCAAGAACCTCGTCGGCGCTCTCGAAACCTTCGCCGTCACTCATCAACACAATCGCGCGGTCGCTATCGCCCTGGCCGAGCGCGAGCAGGTTGATCGCCTGTCGCAGCGCGCTGCCGAGCGAGCTGCCTCCCTGGCCGACAATGCTCGGGTCGAAGTTGGTCAGGAAAAGATCGAGCGCGCTGTTATCGACCGTCAGCGGGGTCAGTATGTAGCTGCGTCCGGCAAATGCGAGCAGCGCGAACCGGTCACCGGGCGACGCATCGCGCAGCCGGTTGATCTCCTGCTTCATGGAAGAGAGGCGGCTCGGCCGCTCGTCAGCCGCAAGCATCGACGTCGATGCATCGAGCGCGAGCACGACGTCGATTCCCTCCTGCTTCACCACGGTCTGCTCGACGCCCCAGCGCGGCCCAGCGAAAGCGATACCGAGCAACAGTGTCGCGAGCGCGGCACGAAGGACGCGGGTCCACGTCCGGTGGGACATGAGCGACGGAGCGAGGCGGCGAATCATCGACGGCGTGCCAAGCCTCGCGAGGCGCTGCGCGCGTGCGCGCAATCCGGCGTTGACGAGCCAGCCCGTCACCAGCGGAAGGATCACCGCCAGCGCGAGCGCCCAGGGCCACTGTACGAAGCGGAGGTAGCTCACGGCAGCGGAGCCCTCCACGCCACGAGCGCGAATTCAGCGAGGAGTGCCAGAATGCCCAGCAATAAGGGCCAGCGGTAAAGCTCGCTGTACCGGACGACGGTGGTCGAGCGCACCGGAGTGCGCTCGAGTCGGTCGATCTCCGCGTAGGAGCGCGTGAGGGCGGCCGCATCGCGGGCGCGGAAGTACCGGCCTCCGGTCATGCGCGCGATGTTACTGAGGAGCGCGTCGTCGATGCGGACCGGCTGATACTCGAATCGAAGTCCACCAGCGGCATTTCGGCCGACTGGAACGGGCGCCATGCCGACACTTCCCACTCCGACTCCGTAAATCCTGATGCCGTAGGCCGCCGCCGCCTTCGCCGCCACGAGCGGGTCCACGCTGCCGCGGTTGTTCACGCCGTCGGTGAGAACGATCATTACTCTCGAACGGCCGGGCGCATCGCGCAGACGGTTGGCCGAGGTGGCAATCGCTGTTCCGATCGCGGTGCCGTCCTCCAGCTGTCCAGCCTGGAGATTCGCCACTGCCTGCATCACGACCGGATAGTCGGTCGTGAGCGGAACCTGCGTCAGCGCCTCGCCAGCGAATGCAACGATCCCGATTCGGTCCGACGTTCGGCGGGCAACGAACTCGCGAACCTTTTCCTTTGCGACCGCCAGCCGGTTGTTCGGGCGAAAATCCAGGGCGAGCATCGAGCTCGAGAGATCGATCGCAAGCACGATGTTGATTCCCTCGCTGGTCCTCGTCTCCGTGCGGGCGCCGGCGCGCGGCCGGGCCAGTGCAATGACGAGGAAGAACAGAGCGAGATTTCTGGCAATGAAAATCACCTTCGGGATCCAGCTTCCGCGCGCCGGACCTTCGGCCAGGACGCCGGTGCGCGAGAACACGATCGCATCCTTCCGGCGGTGTCTTCGCCACAGCCACCAAACCGGAAGCAGCAGCAGCGCGATGAGCGCTTGAGGAGTGTAGAAGTCGAACAGGCCGAAGACGCTCATGCCGCGCGCTCCCGCGCCGAAGCGGGACGCTTCGCGGGCTCCGACTCCGGGTTCAGGCGCGCTTCGACGTGATCGACGATGTCGCGCGCGCTTTTTCCGGCCGCGGCTGCCTGGGCGGCGGCGATGTCCGCCTGCGCGAACTTGATCAGGTCGGCGCGCTTTAGAAGCTCCGGAAGGTCCCGCTCTGCTCCGTCGCCGGGCTGCATTGCGCGGAGCAGCTCGGACGTCGTATCGGATCGCCGCACGCCCGGCACTCTAGCGGCGAGATACTCCCTCGCGACATCCACCATCTCCGCGACGTGCTGTCTCGCCGCGCCATTAGCGGGGAGCTCCCGGGCTTCGATGCTGAGAAAGTCGCGCTGAGCCCGCACGTATGGGTCGACTGGGGGAATCGGGCGGTTTCGGTAGCGCCACCAGGCCCACCAGAGGAGACCGCCCACGAGCGCCGCGATCGCCAGCGCGATCCATGGCCACCAGTTGAACACTGGCAAGACGATGATCGGTCGCGCCGGCTTTGGCACTCTCAGGTTTTCGGCGGCCGGCAGCACTGAGCGCACGAACACCGACGCCGTGCCGAGCGGCGCGCGACGCTCGACCCCTTCATAGGTGATCCTCACGTCCGCGACACGAAGCGGCTGCGCGCCGACGTCCCACGCAACGAGGCGATAGAGCGCGACCGCGGTATCGCCAATCATCGTGACGGCGCGCGCGCCGCGGAGCTCGATCGGTCGCACCCCGTTTTGCACGGCCGTGTCCGGCCCCTCGGCGAACTCGAAGCGCACTCCCTTTGGTGCATGCACCTTCACGAGCAGGTTGAACGGCTCGCCGACGACGACCGTGTCGGGCCTGACCGTAAAGCCCATCCTGACGGGCAGATCGACTCCGGCTCCCGGCTGGATGGCCTGGAGGAGGAGCGCGGCAGCCAGAGCGTGAATCACCGGCGCCGGGCCTGCGTTTCGCGGGAGCGGAAGAACCGCAGCAGAGGTTCCACCACCCCCGCTTCGGTTCGAACCGCGACCTCGTCGATGGCGAGACGCCGCAACAGGTGCTTGCGCTCCTCGCGCTCGCGGCCGACGCGCGTCGCGTAGGAGCCGCGCACGTCAGGGTGACTGGTGTCGACCTCGAATGTCTCGCCGGTTTCGGGATCTATGAGGCGGGCGACGCCGATGTCCGGAAGATCGCGCTCGCTCGGATCCTCGACCGTGACCGCGACGACGTCGTGTCGCTGCGCCATCAGCTTGAGCGGATGGTCGATGTCGGCGGAGAGAAAATCGGACACGATGAAAACGATCGCGTGCTCCTTCAGCATCCGCGCCGTGTAGTCGATCGCCGCCACCAGATCGGTGCCGCGGCCGACGGGCTCGAACGCGAGGAGATCGCGAATGATTCGGAGCACGTGCCGCCGTCCCTTCCGCGGCGGCACTACGTGCTCGATACGGTCGGTGAAGAGCAGAACGCCGACTCGATCGTTGTTGCGCACCGCCGCCATCGCCAGCACCGCCGCCAGCTCGCTCGCCAGCTCGCTCTTGAACCGGCGCACCGTTCCGAAGCGCTCCGATCCCGACAGGTCGACGAGGAGCATCACCGTCAGCTCGCGCTCCTCGATGAACCGCTTGACGAAGGGCCGTCCCATCCGCGCCGTCACGTTCCAGTCGATCGAGCGCACTTCATCCCCCGGCTGGTACTCGCGAACCTCCGAGAATTCCATCCCCTGGCCCTTGAATACCGAGCGGTATTCGCCGGTGAAGACAGAGTTGACGAGTCCGCGCGTGCGCAGCTCGATGAGCTTCACCTGGCGGAGAATTTCCGGCGGCACTCCGATCGGCTTCTCGGGAGTGCGTGGTGGCGCCGGTTTGCCGCGCTTCATGCGCAGCCGCCACTTGCCGATCACGGCGCCGGGATGGCCGCCAGAATGCGCGCGACGATCTCGTCGCTCGTGACTTCTTCCGCCTCGGCTTCGTAGGTGCGCAGCACCCGGTGGCGAAGGACATCGGGGGCGATCGCCTTGACGTCGTCGGGGGTTACGAACGCGCGACCCCGCAGGAATGCGTGCGCCCTCGATGCCTGGGCGAGGGAGAGCGTCGCGCGCGGGCTTGCTCCGAACTCGATCAGCGGCTTGAGCTCGGCGAGGCCAGCTTCCTCCGGATTGCGCGTCGAGTGAACGATCTCGACGATGTAGTCGACGACGCGGTCGTCCATGTACAGCTCGGCGATGTGGCGGCGCGTGGCGAGAATCGCGGCGGGCGTTGCAACTCGTTCGACCGAGATCGGCTCGTTGCCCGCCATGCGTCGGAGAATTTCCTTCTCCTCGTCCCGCGACGGATAACCGACGTGGAGCTTGAGCATGAAGCGGTCGACCTGCGCCTCGGGCAAGGGATAAGTGCCTTCCTGCTCGATCGGGTTCTGGGTCGCCAGCACGAGGAAGGGCTCCTCCAGAACGTGAGTCGTCCCGCCGATGGTGACCTGCTTCTCCTGCATCGCCTCGAGAAGTGCCGCCTGCACCTTCGCGGGAGCGCGATTGATCTCGTCGGCGAGGATGACGTTGGCGAAGATCGGACCTTTCTTCACCGAGAACTTGCCGTTCGACTGATCGTAGATCTGTGTCCCGACCACATCGGCGGGAAGAAGATCGGGAGTGAACTGGATGCGGCTGAAGGTGGTGTTGATCGTCTCGGCCAGCGTGCGGACGGTCAAGGTCTTCGCGAGCCCCGGAACTCCCTCCAGCAGCACGTGTCCGCCCGTAAGAAGGCTGATGAGAAGCCGCTCCACCATGTAATCCTGACCGACGATGCGCCGCCCAACCTGGCGCACGACCTCCTGCACCATCTCTGCGTCAGCGGCTGTTGCGGCCTGTGCGTTCACGCCTTGCTCCTCGCTTGGGGTTCGTTGATTGTTTTCTGCCGCCCGAAACGAGCGCGGCGATGATGTCTCGCTCCCGCGCCGTGAGCGGGCGCGTCTGCCCCGGCTCCAGCGATCCCAGCTTCACCGGACCGAACCTCGTGCGCACCAGGCGCTCGACTTCCAGTCCCAAGGCCTCACACAGGCGGCGCACTTCACGCGTGCGTCCCTCCCCAATCGTCAGCTCCAGCCGCCACAAGCCCCGCGCGAGCCGCGACGCGGAAACGTCGCGCGGCATCACAATCCCATCCTCCAGCTCTACACCCTCACTCGCCACTCGTGCCGCATCGCCGCCGTTTCCACGCACCGTCGCGACATAGGTGCGGTCGATTTCGCTGGACGGGTGCGTCAGCTTGTGCGCCGCCTCCCCATCGGTCGTCAGGAGAAGCACTCCTTCAGTCATGTAGTCGAGGCGGCCGACGTAGGTGAGACCAGGCGAAGGTGGCACGACGTCGAACACGGTGCGGCGGCCGCCCGGATCAGTGCGCGTAGTGAGAACGCCACCTGGCTTGTTGAGCACGATCCAGCGGATTGGCGCCGGCGCGCCGATGCTCTTTCCATCGACGGTGATCCTGTCGTGGTCGGGATCCACGCTTTGGCCCGTCACGGCAACCTCACCGTTGATGCGAACCCGGCCCGCCGACACCATATCCTCGGCAGCGCGGCGCGACGCGATCCCAGCGCGCGCGAGGGCGCGCTGAATACGCATTGTTTCGGACATCAGTCCGCCCGCGGAGGGCCCTCTCCGTTCTCCGTGTTCGTCGCCGCGGGCGCGGACTGC
>JBGTEZ010000285.1:0-9300 GCA_041747535.1 Gemmatimonadaceae bacterium | reverse complement strand
AATCCAAGTCCTGAGTTCACAGTTGCTCAGTAATAGTTAGTCAGTGGCTTTCAGTGGGCCGCCCTGCGAGGAGTTATCTTCGCAGGGCGTTTTTTTCCGGGGAACTCTCGATTCTGGCAATCTCTCGCTTCCGCACCTGGCGCCTGCGTCAGCTCGTTCTTGCGATCATCGTGGTCGGGATACTCGGTCTCATCGCCGAGCTGCTGCTCATCGAGCACATTGAATCGTGGCAGCAGTGGATACCGCTCGTCGCGCTCTCCGCCGGGTTTGCGAGCAGCATCTGGGTCGCGGGGCGCCCCGGGCCGGCATCGCTCCTGATTTTTCAGGCAGTGATGGGGGTCTTCATCGTCGCGGGCATCGCGGGGTTGTACTTTCATTATGCCGGGAACGTCGAGTTCGCCGTCGAGCGCGACTCTTCGCTGACGGGCGTCCGCCTCGCGTGGAAAGCGCTGCGTGGTGCGACCCCGGCTCTCGCTCCCGGAGCGCTCGCGCAGCTTGGCCTCCTGGGGCTAGCGTACACCTACACTCATCCCGCCAAACGGCGGGGCCAAAACGGAGATGCATGATGATTCGTCCCACCGCTCTTTCATTCGCAGCACTCACTCTCGCCGCTCTTGCCGCATGCAGCTCCGAGGGCGGGAAGGCCGGAGACACCGTTGCCGCCATCGACACCGGCGCGCTTGCCCCACCGCCAGTCACGCCGGCACCAGCGGCTCCGTCGGGAGCGCTTGACCCTAACTCCGCCACCGAGGCCGAGATCGCAGCCATTCCAGGACTGAACGCAACGGTGGCGACCGCAATCGTCGCAGCGCGTCCGCATGCCAGCATGGTCACGGTCAATCGCGCGCTTCCACGAAGTCTGACGGACACGCAACGCGATTCGATCTACGTTCGCCTCTGGAAGCCGATCGACCTGAACAAGGCCACCGACGCGGAGATACTGCTGATCCCGGGAGTAGGATCGCGCATGCTGCGCGAGTTCAAGGAGTACCGCCCCTGGACATCGAAGGAGCAGTTCCGCCGCGAGATCGGAAAGTACGTCGACCAGACCGAGCTGGCCCGGCTCGAGCAGTACGTCGCGCTCCCCTAGCGCGATCGTTCATGAGGAGGAATCTGCGAGAGCTCGCGGGCCCCGCCCTGTTCGAGGCGACGTTCGTCGTCCTCGGGGTGGTGCTCGCGCTCGCAGCCAATGAATGGCGCCAAAGTCATTACGGCGAGCTCTATCGGAACGGAGTCGAGCGAGTCACGGGCAACTACCGGAATCCCGGGAATCTCATCGGATCGCTCCTTCACCGTGAGAAGCAGCTCATCGCCGTCCTCGACGGCACGCTTCGAGTGACCCGATGAGCCAGACGATGGTCTCGGGCCAGGCGCTCGGCGACCGGTACACGATCGAGAGAGTGCTGGGCCGGGGCGGGATGGCGACGGTGCACCTCGCCGAAGAGCACAAGCACCGGCGGAAAGTGGCGATCAAGATATTGCGCGACGAGTTCACGGCGTCGGTCGGCGCCGAGCGATTCCTGCGTGAGATCGGCATTGCCGCGCAACTGTCGCACCCCCACATCGTTCCGCTCATCGATTCGGGAGAGTACGAGGGGTCGCTCTATTACGTCTCTCCCTACGTCGGAGGCGGATCGCTACGCGACCGCCTCCAGCGCGAGGGACGGCTATCGGTGGACGAGGCCATCCGCATCGTCACTGAGGTTGGCGCCGGGCTGGATTACGCGCACCGTCTCGGCTTCGTGCACCGTGATGTGAAGCCGGAGAACATTCTGTTCGCCGATGACCATGCGCTGCTCGCGGACTTCGGAATAGCGCAGATCTGCTGCGGACCGCGAGGCGAAGCGATCATCGGAGAAGTACGAGCCGAAGCACTCACCGGCGGGGGTGTGGCGCTCGGTACCCCCGAATACATGAGTCCAGAGCAGGCATCCGGAGAGAGCGATGTCGGCGCTCGCGGCGACATCTACGGGCTCGCGTGCGTCGTGTACGAGATGCTGTGCGGAGAGCCTCCGTTCCGGGGAGCGAGCGCGCGGGTGATAATGGCGAAGCAGGTGACCGAGCGTCCTCGCTCGTCGCGGCTTCTGCGCCCCGATGTACCGGCCGGAATCGACGAAGCGCTGACGAAAGCGCTCGCCAAGGACCCTGAGCGGCGCTACGCCACTGTCGCCGAATTCGTCGCCGCTCTCCAGCAAGCGCGGTCAACTCCGCGAAATCGCGCTCGCATGATCACTCGCACGATCGCGGTGCTCCCGTTCGTCAACGCCAGTCCCGAGCCGGACAACGAGTATCTCAGCGATGGCATCACCGACGAGCTGATCGATGCGCTGGCAAAGGTCGAGGGTCTGCGTGTCGCGTCACGCACGTCGGTCTTTGCCCTCAAGGGCAAGCCGCTGGATGTGCGCGCAATCGGCGCGCTGCTCGAGGCATCGGAGGTATTGGAGGGCACGGTCCGGCGCTCGGGACAAAACCTGCGCATCACCGTGCAGCTCACATCGACCGACGATGGACGTCTGGTCTGGTCCCACCGCTACGATCGAAAGCTCGACGATGTCTTCGCGATCCAGGACGAGATCGCCAAGACGATCGTGACGACGCTGCGCGCGACGACATTCGCCGACCTTACCGAGCCGGTGGCCGGCGAACGGCACACCGACAGCATCCAGGCGTACGGGCTCTACCTGCACGGTCGCTACGAGTGGAACAAGCGCACCCAGGCGGCGGTGAGCGAAGGCATCCGTTACTTCGAGCAGGCGATAGCGATCGATCCCGGCTACGCGCTGGCGTACACCGGGCTCTCCGATTCGTACGCGCTTCACGTCGATTATCGCAACGTTCCCGTTGCGGAAGGATTCGCGCTGGCCAAAAAGTACGCGCGGAAAGCGCTGGAGCTCGACGACACGCTGGCCGAGGCGCACAATTCCCTGGCGTGGTGCCTCTTCATCTATGACTGGGACTGGGAAGCGGCAGGCCGCGAGTTTCGGCGCGCAATCGAGCTCGATCCGCGCTACGGGACCGCGCACGCGTGGTACGCGTTTCTGCTCGCATCAGAGGGACGGCTGGAGGAATCGCTCATCGAGGGACACGCGGCGCAGGAGCTCGATCCGGCTTCGGTCTCGCTGAGGCGCGGGCTTGGCTACCTCTATCTGTATGCGAGGCGGTACGAGCAGGCGAGCTACCATTTGACGCGCGCGATCGCGATGAATCCCACCGCCGAGGAGAACTACCGCATCCAGGGACTGATTCTGTCACTCCAGGAACAGCATCGGGAATCAGAGCGCGTGCTGAAGGAGGCACTCGAGCTGTCGGTGGAAGGAACGACGTACACCAAGGCGACGCTCGCCTACTCACGCGCGAGGGCCGGAGACACTTCGTACGCACGGCAGGTGCTGCGCGAGCTCGAGGAAAAGCGGACGCACGATTACGTCTCGCCGGTGGAGCTGGCGACGGTGAACATTGCGCTGGGCGATCTCGATCGCGCCCTCGATTGGGCGGAAGCGGCGGTGCCGGAGCGACGTGGATGGCTGGCGTATCTCAACGTGCATCCCATCGTCGATCCTCTTCGCGGACTGCCTCGATTCGAGGCGCTGGTGGCGCTGATGGGATTGCCGCCCCGCCGCTGATCGGCCGGGAGCTCGATGTGGTACCGCGCGCTTGCCGATCTTGTGGTGGTTGTTCACGTCGCTTTCGTGGCGTTCGTCGTCCTGGGCGGACTGCTCGTCCTCCGCCGGCCGCGTCTCGCCTGGCTGCACCTGCCCGCAGCGGCGTGGGGAGTGATGATCGAGTTCGCGGGGTGGGTATGTCCGCTGACGCCGCTCGAGAACGCGTTCAGGATGCGCGGCGGAGACGCGGGCTACAGCGGCGGTTTCATCGAGCATTACCTGCTGCCGGTTCTATACCCCTCCGGTCTGACGCGCGGGATACAGCTCGTGCTGGGGACAATAGTGCTGGCCCTGAATCTTGCAGTGTACGGGCTGCTTCTGGCGCGGCGACGCGCCGTGACTACCAACCACCAGCGCAAAATAACGTGAGACTTCATAGACTGCTTTCTGACGTACGAGTATCGACGCTCGCCCTTGTTCTTGGCGTGCTCGCCTGCGGAACGAAGAGCGAAGCGCCGGCCGTGGACACCGCCGCGTACGCGCACGTGGAAACTCCGCCGATCGTACCTGACACGAATGTGGGCCAATCCGCCGGAACAACACCGGCGCCATGCGCGGCAACGACGATTTCGGGTCGTGGAACCAGCGACCTGCGCATTGGAATGACAACGGCCTCGGTGAGAGCCGCGTGTCGCGTCACTCGAGATACGACCAGGCTCGCCAGCGAAGGGCAAACGGCGCGAATGATTTCAGTCTCGCTCTCTGGCGAGAACGTCGAAGCCGAGATCGTGAATGACAAAGTGTGGCGCATCGAGGTCACCTCATCGCGATTCAGAACCGCCGATTCGCTTGGCGTGGGAACGCCGCTGTCGCGTCTGCTCGCGCTCAACAATCCGCGCGGACTCACCGGTGAGGGTCAGCTCTTCGTCGCTTCGCCCGACCACTGCGGCCTCAGTTTCCGTCTGTCAAACAATGGCTCGAGCGCGCGCTCGCAGAACTGGGACAAAGCCGCACTCTCACGCCTCCCCTCGTCGACCGTAGTTAACAAAGTGCTGCTCCTCGGCTGCAACCAGAATTAACAGGGCATAAAAACAATCTGTCACGGCGTTTTGCAGCTGTAAGCTGGCAGCGATCAGCTCACAGCTGACCTCGTGTTCAGTTGCCGTTGCCGTTCTTAAAGGATGTACCGCCGCAGATCCTCGTCTTCGGCGATCTTCTCGAGCCTGCTGCGCACGAGGGCCTGATCGACCCGGACGGTTGTCATGCCGCTGTCCGGGAGCCCGAACAGCACGTCCTCGAGCAGCGTCGTCATCACCGTGTGAAGCCGCCGCGCACCGATGTTCTCCATCCGGTCGTTGACGTGCGCCGCAATCCGCGCGATCTCGGCGACCCCGTCCGCCGTGAACTCCAGCGTCGCACCCTCGGCCGCGACCAGCGCCGAGTACTGCTTGGTGAGCGCGTTCTCGGGCTCGGTCATGATGCGCACGAAATCCGCTTCAGTGAGCGACTGAAGCTCGACGCGAATCGGGAAACGGCCCTGCAGCTCCGGAATCAGGTCACTCGGCTTGGCGACGTGGAACGCTCCAGCCGCAATGAAGAGCACGTGGTCGGTCTTCACCATTCCGTGCTTGGTTTGCACGTTGGAGCCCTCGACGATCGGCAGGAGATCGCGCTGAACGCCCTCGCGTGAGACGTCTGGCCCGCCGGCGTGGGTGCCGCGCTGGCCGGCGATCTTGTCGATCTCGTCGAGGAAGATTATTCCCATCGTCTGCACGCGCTCGAGCGCATCGGCGGTGACATCCTCCTTGTTGACAAGCTTGCCGAGCTCTTCGTCGAGGAGAATGCGGCGCGCCTCGGATACCTTGACGGTACGGCGCTTCTTCCGCTTCGGCAGCATGTCCTGAAGCATTTCCGAGATGTTGTCCATCCCCTCGGGTGCGCCCTGCGGAACCATCATGTCAAACATCACCGGATTCTGCTGCGTCACCTCCACCTCGATCTCGCGGTCCTCGAGCTGCCCGTCGACGAGCAGCTGCTTGAGCTTTTCGCGCGTCCGCTTGTAGCGCTCGGCAACCGCCTCGCTCTCATGGGAAACGGTGCCGGTCGGTGACACGACGAAGAGGTGCGCTCCTCCGCCGTCGGGCGGAGGGTGCGCGCCCGCGGACGGCTTGATGTCGGCGGGAACGGGGAGCAGCAGATCCAGAATCCGCTCTTCGGCCTTCTGGTCCGCGATTTCCTTGACCTCCACCTCGCGCTCGCCGCGAACCATGTTCACCGCGCTCTCGACCAGGTCTCTCACCATGGACTCGACGTCGCGGCCGACGTATCCGACCTCGGTGAACTTGGAGGCCTCCACCTTCACGAACGGCGCGCCGGCGAGACGCGCGAGCCGGCGCGCAATCTCCGTCTTGCCGACACCGGTCGGGCCAACGAGGATGATGTTGTTGGGTGAGATCTCGTCGCGAATCTCCGCCGGCGCGCGCTGGCGGCGCCATCTGTTGCGAAGCGCAATCGCGACCGACTTCTTGGCGTCCGCCTGGCCGACGATGTAGCGATCGAGCTCCTCGACGATCTGCTTCGGCGTAAGATTGGCGAGCCGCTCTACCGCCTGTTGTGTGCGCGGCGACTGCATCAGAGCGGTGTCGGCTCGATCACCGTGATGTTCGTGTTGGTGTAGACGCAGATCTCGCCCGCGATCTCCAGACTCTTACGCACTATCTCGCGCGCCGGCAGCTCGGTGTTTTCGAGGAGCGCTCGGGCGGAGGACAGGGCGTAAGATCCACCGGAGCCGATGGCGAGGATCCCGTCGTCCGGCTCGATGATGTCGCCCGTTCCCGAGATGATGAAGCCGTGGTCGCGATCGGTGACCGCGAGCAGGGCTTCGAGACGGCGCAGCACCCGGTCGCTTCGCCAATCCTTTGCCAGCTCTACCGCTGCACGGGGAAGATTGCCGGGATATCGCTCGAGCTTCTCCTCGAATTTCTCGAACAGCGTGAACGCATCCGCGGCAGCGCCGGCAAATCCCGCCAGCAGCTTGCCGCCCCTCAGGCTTCGCACTTTCATCGCGTTCGACTTCATCACCGTCTGGCCGACGGTCACCTGTCCGTCGCCGCCGAGCGCGACCTCTCCATCGCGCCGAACGGCGAGGATCGTCGTCGAGCGAACGCGCTCCGATGCGTTGATCATTACTTGAAGTTAACAGCCCGGAGCGGCGGTCGCGCTGCCGGAACGACGCCCTGTCGCGCCCCTTTCTTGCACTTGCAGGCATCATGAGACTGGAGCAATTCCCCATCATACTGGGAATCATCGTCATGCTCATCGGGCTGTCGATGGCGCTCGATGCGTGGCAGGCGGGCGGGATAGCGCCGTTTCGCGAGCGCCGCCGCCGGACGCGAGCGGTTCCCCACAAGCTTGGGCAGACGCTCGTTGCGGTTGGAACGGTTTCACTGGGGATCGCGTTGATTGGCCGGGACACGTGGCGCTACACAACGATCACGGTGTTGATCGGCGTCGTGCTGCTGGTCATCGGCGCGATCATGAACCGCGCCTACCTCAAGGAAGTGCTCCTCTTTCGCGGCGCGGCGCGGCGCGGTCAGGGCGATGACAGCTCGCGGGTCAAGGAGCCACCGCCCAAATCGCGGATTCGCTAAGAGATCTCCCGTCAGGGGGAGACACCCGGCGACTAAGACGCTCGAAACGCTCCGGCTTCGGTGCGCGGCAGTGCGAGCAAGAACGTGCTTCCCTGGCCGAGGACGCTCTCGACGGTTAGATCGCCGCCCATCGCGCGCGCGAGCTCGCGGCTGATCGCGAGCCCCAGGCCCGTCCCCCTCTTCGCGCGCGCGTGCGTGTCGATCTGGAAAAACGGCGCGAAGACCGCTTCGAGCTTGTCCGCCGGGATCCCGACGCCGGTGTCGCGAACCTGCAGCTCGATCCGATCGCCGTTCACCTGCGCCATGACTTTCACCACTCCGCCCGCGGCCGTGAACTTCACCGCGTTGGAGAGGAGGTTCAGAACGATTTGCTCGACGCGCTCTTCGTCTCCGTGCAGAAAAAGCGACGCCTCGCAGGGCTGGACCTCGAGGCGCAGCTGACTCGACCGAATCTGGGGCTCGATCATGCTCTCGATGTTGCCGAGCACACCCTGCACCGAAACCGCCGTCAGACGGAGCGGAAACTGGCCCGACTCGATCTTTGCAAGATCGAGAAGCTCATCGACGAGCCGGACGAGATGCCGCTGGTTATGCAGGATCCTGCCGATGTACTCGCGCTGCCCTTCGCCCAGCGGTCCCTGGATGCCTTCCTCGAGCAGAGTCGCGTAGCCGCCGATCGCGCCGAGGGGAGTGCGCAGCTCGTGGCTGATCATGTTGACGTAGCGGCCTTTTGCTTCATTGGCCTCCTGCGCTGCCTGCCGCGCCGTTTCGGCTTCGATTCGCGCGCGGTCGCGCTCCAGAAGCGAGGCTTCGGTGGCAGAGAGAGAGAGAGCTAGCGCTTCTGATTTCGCCTCCAGCGCCTCCTTGGTGCGAATCAGCTCCTGCTCGGCGCGCTGCCGCGCAATGAAGATGCTGTCGGCAGTCTGGCGCGCGACCTCACGTAGCAGCTTCTCTTCGTCGTCGCTCAGGATCGCCTGCCCGCGATCATGTCGGCCGCGAGAGCGGTGCCGCGCACCCGTGCCTCGATCTTCGCGAACGCCGTGTCGCGACTGGTCGACTTGTCGTCGCTGAAGGGCGCAAAGCCACAGTCGTCGGTGGTGCCGAGCTGCTCGATCGGGATGTACTCCGCCGCCTCGAGCACGCGATCCCGAACTTCCTCCGGGGTGTCGATGTGCGGATCGATCGTGGACACGACTCCGACGAAGATCTGCTGGTCGGATTTCATGTTGTCACGAATGATCTTGAGCACGCGCGCCCGGTCCTTTTCGCCGGCCAGCGCAATGCAGAAATAGCCGAGGTTCAGCTCGAGCAGCCGCGGCAGGAATTGAGAGTAGTCGACCTCGAAGCTGTGCGTGGAATCGCGGTCGCCCCCCGGACAGGTATGGACGCCGATGACTTTCCGCTCCTGCGAGGAAAACCGTGAGAGCGCCAGATTGTTGAGATCGATGAAGCTGTTGAGCAGCCCTCCGGAGGGATCGATCTTCATCGCCAGTCGGGCCTCGGTGAAGTCGACCTGAACCTTGTACGCACCTTTGTTCAGACAGCGCCGGATTTCGGTCTCGTGCTCGCCGAGCAAGTCGTCGATGAACTCGTCGCGCGAGTATCCTGGGATTTCCTCCGGCGGATACATGAGGCTGAGCGCGGACGGCGAGATCACCGCCTGTTTGAGCTTCGCGCTCGCGTAGCGCATCGCGACATCGACGTAGCTGTCGGCGTACCGCTTGTATCGGAATGGTCCGCCCGTCAGGCGCGGCATGCGGCGCGTATGGCCGGCGGCAAAAGGGATCTTGAAGCCATCGGGCGCAGTGTTCGCCAGGCCGTGAACGGAGTACGTCCAGAAATTGTGGTACTTCCGCTGCTCGCCGTCGGTGATGACGGGAGATCCCGTCGCTTCGAATCGCTCGATGGTGTCACGGACGGCCGCTTCGTAAAGCGCGTCAGACGATGGATCGGTGATCCTTCCCGCGGCCACCGCCTCGATCAAATCGGGCGGGCGTGGAATGCTGCCAATCGGCTCGGTCGGGATCGTCATCACATCTCGTGTCGTT
>JBGTEZ010000284.1:0-2202 GCA_041747535.1 Gemmatimonadaceae bacterium | reverse complement strand
ACAGGTAGACCAGCTCGAGCATCGTTTCCAGATCGCGGGGTGATCCCTGGCCGGAAAACCCTTCGCCGAGATCGCTGATCGATGGCGTCACCGAAGCTTTCACGCCGGCAAGAAATTTCTGGAGGTCGACGAGACTGAACTTGCCGACGCCACTCAGCGCCGGGATGAGGTCGGCGCCGCTCGCCGACAGGAACGTCGAATCGGGCAGGAGTGACGCTCCCCCCGGACTGTACGCGCCGAACGTGACCTCGTCCGCGCTGAAATCAGTCGGCTTGAGGAAGACGCGGACGCCGTTGGAGAGCCTCCATTCGGTTACGCCGATCTCCGGGTACTTCCGCTCGGAAACGACCGCCCCTCCGCGCGGCGCCTGTTCCACCCGCCGCGCGGCGACAGCGCTCTCTGAATACGGCAGTATCCCCGCCCCTCTCACGCGATCGAGAGCGACGAGAAGCTCCGCCCGCGTGGGATTGACGATTCCAGGTTTGTCCGGCGACGTGGTAGCCACCGCTCGGTTCTTCTCACTGATCCACTCTCCGGCAAGGCGATTCACTTCGGCGAGTGTGATGGTTGGAAGGATCTGCCTGGTCGTCGGCAGGTCGAAGGCGATGCCCGTTGATGGCTCGCCCTGGAGAAATGCGCTCGTATACTCGCCGGCGTACACGGCCGAGTTGGTCTTCTCACGCTCCGCGAATGCGTGCTCGAGCCCGCGCAACATGTCTTTCTTCGCGCGTTCGAGCTCGGCCTGGAGGAACCCGAACCGGCGCACTCGCTCGACCTCCGTCAACAGGGCGTTGAGCCCGCGCGAGATGCCATTGTCCGCGACGATCGCGGTCAGTGAAAAGGATTCAGCCGAGCGCACGAGCTCCCCTTGTCCCGCAAACCCGGTGATGAACGGCGCGTTCGGCTTCTGGGTCATCTCGGAGAGCCGATCGTTGAACATCGAGCTGAACAGCTGCTCGACTCGGGCCTGACGATAATCGGCAAGCGTCGTCGAGGACCGCTTGGGCTGCTTGTAGACGAGTCTCACCACCGACCGGGTTGCTTCCTTGTCGGACGTTATCGACACCAGAGTCGAGTCGTGCGATGGCACCGGGAAAACCGCGCGCGGCTTCGGGTTCCAGTGGCGGCGCATCGCGCCGAGGTACCGCTTGATGAGTGCTTCGATGTCATTCTTCCTGAAGTCGCCCACGGCCACCACGGCCATCAGGTCGGGCCGGTACCAGGTGTCGTAGTACTTCCGGAGGGTCTCGACCGTATAGCTCTCGAGAACGGATTTCTCACCGATGGGCAGCCGGCTCGCATAGCGCGAGCCCGCAAAGAGCACCGGGAACCACTTGTTCTGCATTCGGTTCTCGGCGCCCTGGCCGAGTCGCCATTCCTCGATCACGACGGGCCGTTCGCGCGCGATAGCGGCAGTGTCGAAAGCGACGCTGTTCGCCCATTCGGCGAGGATCTGAAAACCCTTGTCGACGATCGCGGCCGTATCGGTCGGGATCGTCACCATGTATACGGTTTCGTCGAAGCTCGTGAAGGCGTTGATGTCAGGCCCGTAACGCATCCCGATGGATTCCAGGTAGCTCGAGATCTCGTTGCCGGCGAACTTGCGTGTTCCGCGGAATGCCATGTGCTCGACCATGTGGGCGAGCCCGCGCTGATTGTCATCTTCCAGAACGGACCCGGCGTTCACCACCAGTCGCAGCTCGGCGCGCTGTTCCGGTTTTCGATTTTCCCTGATGTAGTAGCGCAGTCCATTTGGAAGCGTGCCGATCGTCACCGCGGGATCGAAGGGCAGCTGAGCGCTCGCGCCAACGGGAGCAGCGTTTTGCGCGGCGGCGAGCGCCGGCAGCGCAACCGCAATAAGGCACAGGGACAATTTTCTCATGCTGCTTCAGTCTCGTCGGATTGGGTTATCGCCGCCAGGAACCGGGCGCCGTAGCGCTCGAGCTTCATCGGTCCGACGCCGCGCACATCCTGTAGCGCGCTGAGCGAGTGGGGACGTCGCGCTGCCAGCTCGGCCAGGGTGCGATCGGAGAATACAACATACGCAGGGACTTGTTCCTCGCGCGCTATCGCCGTGCGCACAGTCTTGAGCGCAACGAACACGCGCTCGCCGACGGGATCGAGCGCGATGTCGTCGGATGCGACGACGGCGGGTGCGCGGCCGGCAATGCCGGTCTTGGCCCTGCCCTTCCGCCGCGCTGG
>JBGTEZ010000283.1:0-2550 GCA_041747535.1 Gemmatimonadaceae bacterium | reverse complement strand
CATGCGCAGGTTCACCTGCAGCGTCAGCTCTTCCCTCAGCTCTCCGATTCGCGACTCCCGGCTCTGAGTCATCAGCACGAAGATCGCGAGGAAGATCGCCTCCAGCGACACGATCGTCGTCAGCATGCCGAACGGATAGGGATCGAACTGCGGCATCCCCGGCAGCGGCGCGTTGATCACGATCCAGAGAAGGAACGCCAGGACGTGCGCCAGCAGGAACCACGTCGAGCTCGCGATGCCGATCAACCGGTCGGCGAGGATCTCCATCCCGCTGCGGTTCGACGAATGCTCGGCCTTGATCGCGCGAAAGGCGGTGTTGATCCCGACGCTTCGTCGCATCCTTCGCTCGCCTCCCGTCGGCGTTCCCGGGAAGGTCTGGACCGGCTGGTTCTCTTGTGTATCCATATTTTCGCTGTTGATGCAAAGTTCTGACCTGCAACAACCTGCCCCACTTCCTGTGCCGATGCAAACCGTTAACGTTCCATTCATGACCACCAAATCGCCGCGCGGCCCGTCCTTTACCGTGGGATTGGTTCAGGAAGCGGTCACAGACGACACGGCAAGGAACGTCGCGCGCGCCACCGAGCGCGTACGCGAGGCCAAGGCGCAGGGCGCCGAGATCGTCTGCCTGCAGGAGCTCTTCAACGCTCCCTACTTCTGCAAGTCCCAGAAAGCTGAGCGCTTCGACCTGGCCGAATCGATCAGCGGGCCGACGGTCGCGCACATGCAGAAGCTGGCGAAGGAGCTGGAGCTGGTAATCATCGTGCCGATCTTCGAGCGGCAGGCAGCCGGAGTGTATCGCAATTCGGCAGCGGTGATCGATGCCGACGGATCCATGCTCGGCGCGTATCGGAAGATGCACATCCCCGACGATCCGCTGTTCAACGAGAAGTACTACTTCACCCCCGGCGACTCGCACGCCGATGCAGCGGGCAACGGTGATCACAAGGGCGCGGGCGGCTTTCGAGTCTGGAAAACGCGATACGCCGACATCGGCGTGCTCATCTGCTGGGACCAGTGGTACCCGGAGGCGGCGCGCATCACGTCGCTGCTCGGCGCCGAGATCATTTTCTATCCGACGGCTATCGGGTGGCACCCGTCGGAGAAAGCAGAGTTCGGACAGGCTCAGGTGGAGGCGTGGCAAACAGCACAGCGCGCGCACGCGATCGCGAACGGTGTGTTCGTGGCGTCGCCGAACCGAGTCGGTCACGAGGACGAGCCGGGGACGGACGGAATCGAGTTCTTCGGCCAGTCGTTCATCGCCGATCCGTTCGGGAGGATTCTCGCGAAGGCGGGCACAGCGCCCGAGGTCCTGGTTGCAAGGTGCGACCGGACGCTGATCGAGACGACGCGCCGCAACTGGCCGTTCCTCCGTGATCGCAGGATCGATGCGTACGCGCCCATTCTCAACCGCTACATCGGATGACCCCGCGCGCCCGGCCACGCGGTGAAGGCGCCGCTCCGAGAGGGAGCGGCGCTTTGACTATGGATCTCGCGCTCGGCCGCACGATGCCTGCCGAGTGGGAAAAGCACGACTCAACGTGGATTGCGTGGCCACACCACGAGCCGGACTGGCCGGGCAAGCTCGCTCCCATCCCGTGGGTGTACGCCGAGATCGTGCGCGCGTTGAGCGAGCACGAACGGGTAGAGATCCTGTGTCACGACGAAGCTGTCGCGGCGAACGCCAGACTGCTTCTCGACGCGCACGGCGTGGCCGCGAACGGGAGCAAGTACCGGCTCCACATTGTTCCCAGTGATCGCGTCTGGCTCCGGGATTCCGCACCGACCGCGGTGCGGCGCGCCGACGGGTTGGTGGAGCTTCTCGATTGGGGTTTCAACGCGTGGGCGAAATACGACAACTACGCGAGTGACGCCCAGGTCGGCCGCGCGATCGCCGAGATTACAGGTCTCCCGAGGATCGAGCCAGTGAGGCCGGACAATGGTGAGCGCCTTGTCCTGGAGGGCGGCGGAATAGAGGTGAACGGGTCGGGCCTGATACTCGTCACCGAGGAATGGCTGCTGACGAAAGTGCAGGTGCGGAATCCCGGGATGACCGCCCAGGATTACGAGAAGGTGTTCGCGGAGTATCTCGGCGCGCCGAATACCATATGGCTGGGTGAAGGAGCCGTCGGCGACGACACTCACGGCCATATCGACGACATCGCGCGCTTCGCCAATCGCGACACAATCATTCTCGCGTACGAGCATGACCCGGCCGACGAGAACCATCTTCGCTCCGCCGACAACCTGCGCCGGCTCGAGCTGGCGGCGAAACGGCACCAGCTCAGGATCATCTCGATCCCGTTCCCGCGGCCGGTCTTCATGAATGGCGAGAGGTTGCCGGCGAGCTATGCGAACTTCTACATCGCCAATGGCGTTGTTCTTGTACCTACCTTCAACGATCCTGCTGACCGCGTCGCGCTCAACGGGATCGCCGAAGCTTTTCCGCGGTATACCGTGACGGGCATTCACGCCGTCGATCTGGTCTGGGGGCTGGGTACCTTGCACTGTCTCACTCAACAACAACCGGCGGCGACCAGATGAAGATTC
>JBGTEZ010000282.1:0-1835 GCA_041747535.1 Gemmatimonadaceae bacterium | reverse complement strand
ATATTCTGTCGCGGAGGTATGGGCGCCGGAAGCGGGGTCTTCGCATCAGCCATGGCAGAAGTATATCTGCTTAGATGCCTCCGAGGACCACGTCGAGCTGACGGTTCAGGGCATCACGGATGGTGTCGGGAAGCGAAAATGTCGTGGCGAACGTGGTGGCGACGTTTGCGCCCACGGGGCGATTCACGGATCTCAGGTAGTAGCGCATGTAACCGTCGAGCGCCTCGGGCGCCGTGCGCTGCAGCAGGAACGCCCCGGCGCGAACCGCCGCAGCGCTGGTGTAGCGGTCCGCGATTCCCGTACGCCGCTGTTCCGGTGTGATGTTGTCGATGACAGCGGTGTTGGCCATAGTGCCCACCGCTTCGTGGGCGATGACGTAGATGGCCTCTATCGCATCGGCCGGACGGTCTGGAAAGGTGACGGTCAGGACGTTCGACTGCTTGCCACTGCTCTGCGACCGGCCTTCGCCGTTGAGAGGAAGAGAAAGCAGTACGTCGCCGGAGGCCTGCTGCGTGTTATTGAGGAAGCGCTGGATCTTGGGGCGGTAGGTTCCCTGCCATAGCGCGTCGACTTCGTCGAGCACGTTTCGCTTCTCGCGCTGCTGCTGTGCCCAATACGACTGGTAGAATCTTGCGCGCTCGTCGCCGAGGGAGATGACGAACAGCCGCGCCCACTCCCTGTCAGCGGCGCTCGGGAAATAGGCGGCAAGAAACGCGATCATGCTTGCCTCGAGCTGTGACGAGGCGGCGCGTGGATTGCCGTCGGCCCGCACCAGGAGGTTGACGCCCTGCGCGATCTCTTCCCAGGAAGAAAATGCGAGCGGGACAAACTGCGCGTTGATCAGCTGTGGGTTGGTCGTCAGCCTGGCGCGGAGCCGGTCACGATTGGCGTCGAGCTGCGACACTACGTTCGCTCTGTTCTTGAGCACCGTCATGTTGGTGCTGTAGCCGCGGCGGAAGAACGGCACGAACGTCGTGTCTTCCTGGAGCATCGCGAAGCCGTGCAGCCAGAGATCGACGTGCTCGCGGGTCTTGATCGGCCAGGGCACTCCACCGGAGCTGACATTCTGATCGGCGGTCGAGCCGGTCGTCGACCCCGCGCCGCCGGTGCTGGGATCGCCCGGCCCCCCAACGCCGCCGCCCGTTGCACACGCGCCCACAAATCCGATGAGGGCAACGGACCCAATCATTCGAGCAGTGCGTTTCATCCTTCTCTCCATGAATTCCTGCAGTTAGTCCGCGATCCGCAATCCGTTCTCTACTGAATCGACTCCACGATGAGCGCAATTCCCTGGCCCCCGCCGATGCAAGCAGTCCCCAGCCCATAACGCTTTCCGGCCGCACGCAACGCATGCAGTAGATGGGCCGTGATCCTCGCCCCGGACGCGGCAAGCGGGTGGCTCAACGCGATCGCGCCTCCATGCAGGTTGAGCCGGTCGCGCGGGAGATCCAGCTCTCGCTCGACCGCGCAGGTCTGCGCGGCAAACGCTTCGTTGACCTCGATCAGGTCCATGTCATCGATCGAAAGGCCCGCCTTCGACAGGGCCGCTTTCGAGGATGGTACTGGCCCGATTCCCATCACCGACGGATCGACGCCCGCCATGCCCCACGAGACGAGACGGCCGAGCGGCTTCAATCCGCGCTCGGCGGCAAAGCTCGCGCTCGAGATCACCATCGCCGCGGCTCCATCGCCGATGCCCGACGCGTTTCCAGCGGTCACGACTCCGGCCTTCCGAAATACCGGCTTGAGCGCACCAAGCCGCTCGAGCGTAGTGTCTGGCCGCATGTGCTCGTCGGTCGCGAAGTTCTCGAGCTCTCCGGTTTTCGGATTCGGAA